>NZ_JBDQZI010000022.1:0-38226 GCF_042920265.1 Lysinibacillus sp. KU-BSD001
AGAATACTCGAAGAGTACTTTTACTTAAAATAAGACTATAAAATACCCCTAAAAATATTAAAAATACAAAAGGCCTTCAGAATGAGACCATTCTGAAGGCCTTTTGTCGACAATCTGAAAGGAGGAAGTCTAAAAACTTCCTCCTTTTTTTATCCAATAATGACACGTTCTTTAGGGTAACGGTAAAGAATTTTTTTCGATTTTCCGCCTAATGTATATAGGAAGGAAATTAACCCAACACGTCCGATAAACATTAAGGCGATTATGACACATTTTCCAAACAATGATAAATCACTTGTGATGCCTAAACTCATGCCGCACGTTCCGAAAGCAGAAGTAATTTCAAAAATAATTTGTATTAATGTAGCCTGTGGTTCCGTAATGAGTAAAATCATCGTCGCGATCAGTACCATAAATAACGCCAGTAAAATGACGACAAACGAGCGGAACACATCGATTAAATAAACTTCTCGTCCAAATATTTGAATTTCATCCCGTCCATTTGCATACGTCAATAAAAATAAGATGACAATTGCAAATGTTGTCGTACGAATCCCACCACCTACCGAACTCGGTGAAGCTCCAATAAACATGAGAAAACTCATAAAAATATCTGTTGCCTCATTAAATGTCGTAACATCATAGGTCGTTAAGCCGGCAGAACGTGTAGAAACAGAGTGAAACATTGCCGAAAATAATGCTTCATGCCATTTCATCCCTGCAAAGGAATGAAACATCTCAATTACTAAAATACCAAACGTGCCAACAATAAATAATACAGCGTACGTAGTTGTTGTAATTTTTATAAATAAACTAAAACGAAACCCTTTTTTTCGACGTAATAAAAAAGTTTTCACTTCAATTAATACTGGGAAGCCAATTGCTCCAAGGACAATTAATAACATTGTAACAAACTGCACAAAATAATCTAAATGATATGGCTGTAAACTCATGCCGGTAATATCAAACCCACCGTTTGTCGTAGCAGAAATGGCCGCAAATACCCCATGAAAAATTGAATCTTCCCACGTAGCAAAATACCTTTTAAAATGAATGGATAATACAAGTGCACCAAATGCTTCGATCACAAATAATATTTTTGCAATTTCTTTAATGAGTTGCACAACACCAGCAATGCTTGGCTGATTATGGTCAATCATTATTAACTGTCGCTCGCGCATCCCAATTTTTTTACCGACTAAAAGCCAAACAAACGTTCCAAGTGACATGATGCCAATCGCACCAAATTGCAAAATAATGAGCAGCATGATTAAACCAAAATCAGTATACGTTTTTGATACATCAAATACAGTTAGCCCTGTGACGCTTACTGCACTCACCGCTGTAAATAATGTATCAATGAACGAAACTTCTACTCCAGGTTGATGTACCCATGGCAAGCGAAGTAACCCGACTGAAACGGCTATAGCAATAAAATAATATGAAACGAGTAGTTGAAAGGGGGTAATCCTAATTTCTCTACTCATTCTTTTTCGATTTGGCATACTTCGCCCTCCTGATATAAAAACATCTATAGCGAAATTTACCATAAAAATAAAAGAAGCGCTATAGATGTATCCCTTCTATAGCACTTCTTTCTAAGTCTTATTATGCTTCTTTTTTCTTTTTGGCTACGCCTGTTACGTAACCACCGATTGCGATACTCAGTAAGACAACCCAGAAAATAATTTTCCATGTTGTGGAATGTGGGAAGTGCGGGTCAATAATTGCTAATTTCTCATGACCAAGCGCTAGCACTGCCAGTTTTACCCCTACCCAACCAACGATTAAAAATGCGGCTGTTTCAAGTGATGGGTAGTCTGCTAACACTTTAACGAACCATTGTGCAGCAAATCGCATAATAATTAGACCAACGAAACCACCAAGGAACATAACGGCAAATGGACCTGCATTAATACCACCAATGTCGAAATCACCAATATGCGGTAATGTGATCGCAATTGCAACGGCTGCTAGCATTGAGTCAATCGCGAACGCAATATCAGCAAGCTCTACTTTCAAGACAGTCATCCAGAAGCCAGAGCCTTTCCCTTCTTTCATTTCTTCTTCTTCATCTTTTTTGAAATGATTATCATACAAGTGTTTAATCGAAATAAATAATAGGTACGCGGCACCGATTGCTTGGATTTGCCAATACTTCGCTAAAATCGTAATTAAGAATAACGCAATAAATCGGAAGACAAACGCCCCGAATAACCCATAAAATAGCGCTTTTTTCTGTTGTTCACGTGGTAAATGTTTCACCATTACCGCCATAACAACAGCGTTATCTGCTGCTAATAACCCTTCTAAAAATACGAGTACGAGTAAGACCCATGCATACTCCAACAATATTGTTTCCATAAACAATAATTCCTCCTTTTTGTTTGTATACCCATTTTCCTGAAAATTCAACAACGTATCCTTGAACAATCCACATTTGGAAGCAAAAGAAAAAGACCAATGCCTAAAAAATAGGCAAAGGTCTTGCTAAGCATATTCAATGCTATCACACCCGATGGCTCCTAACCATGTCATGACGAATGTGAAGTAAGTAGTGTGCTACTTATAGCTACTCCCCTTTGACAAACTGTCAACGGATATTCAGTTACTTTGTACGTATATTATAAACTATTTTTTGTAAAATATGCAACTATTATTATTTAATCGGTATAAATAATTGTGTGCGATGCTTATTATCTTTATAAAACCGAACCATTGTTGGAACTGTTTCAATGAAATCTGGGCATTTAATTCCTCGCTTTTGTAAAATTGACTGTGCCTCAGACGTATCAAATACTCCTTTCCACGCTAAATAATCCACTGTTTCATATTCTAAGCCAAGTCTTTTGCGGATTTTATAATTTGCTAATACTTTTTTCACCATGGAAAGCGGTAAACGACCAAACGGCCGCTTTCCTGTCATTTCTTTTACTATAGCATAATACACATCAGACACTTTATGTGGGTTTGGATCCGTTAAATGCAGTGTCTTCCCTTCCGCTTCAACTGCTGTACAAATATAGGATACAGCTTTCAAAATATAGTCCACTGGTACAACGTTAATCGTCGCCCTTTTACTTCCGATATATGGAATGAGTGGTGAAGTACTCAATGTATCAATCATATTGAACAAAAAGTATAGCCCATCAAATTTAATCGTTTCTCCCGTTTCTGAATGACCGCGAACAATGCCTGGTCGAATAATGGTTAAAGGCACTTCACATTTTAAATCTTCCACACGTAGTTCTGCTTCAAATTTTGTTTCTTCATAATGATTTTTAAAAGCAACAGGGCGTATTAACTCGTTTTCAAGCAATCGTCCATTTCGCCTTCCAGCTACATATGCCGTACTAAAGTATATATAACGCTTTAAATTTGGCAATGTTCGAACAAAGTCATTGACACATGCGGTTCCATGAACATTTACTTTCCAAGCAAGTTCACGTGCTACAGCTAAATCATGGATAGCCGCTAAATGCCAAACGATGCTAATACGCGGCGCAATACAGCCCAGTTCTGAATTATCCATTCCTAAGTTCGGTAATGTAATATCCCCTTCAAAAAGATTGATTTGACAATTTGGATATTGTGCTTTTATATTCGCTACTTCTTTTCTTGCTTTATCCATTTCACTTTGGAGCACAACAGCATAGATTTGCCTTGTCACTCCATCCATAAATAATTGACGAATTAACTGACTTGCAATAAAACCTGGGAAGCCTGTCATTAAATGTACGCCCATCCCCTTATTTCCCCCTTAAAAACCATTAAGAAGCCATTTTTCTCGTTTCGCTATCGATTAAACTGTAAATGATTGGCACAATAAACAATGTTAAAAATGTTGATGTAATTAATCCTCCAATTACAACAATAGCCATTGGTTGGTTCATCTCCGTCCCTTCACCAATACCAAGCGCAAGTGGTACAAGTCCTAGCATCGTTGTCAATGCTGTCATCAAAATAGGGCGTACGCGGTCTTGTGCGCTTACTAAAATAGCCTCATATGACCCAAGTCCTTGTGCTTTTTTCAAATTAATATAGTCCACAAGGACAATCCCATTATTTACAACAATCCCCACTAAAACGAGTATACCGATTACCGCCGTAATACCTAATAGTGTATTGGTCATCCATAAAGAAGTGGCTACACCAATTACCATAAGCGGTACACTAAACATGATGACAAACGGATATTTTAGTGATTCAAACTGTGCTGCCATGACGATATATACAAGGATAATCGCTAAGACAACAGCTAAGTACATATCATCTTTTGCACTTTCATACAGTTCACGATCCCCACTAAAAACAATAGATGTTTGAGATGGAAGATCAACTTTGTCAATCGCTGCATCGACTTTAGCTGAAATACCGCTTAATGATTCCGCATTACGATACGTAATAAAAAATGCAACAGCCGCTGCCTGATCAGAACGGCGGATGGATGTTGGACTTTTCGCAATCGTTACATCCGCAACATCTTGTAGCTCTACAAAAACACCTGCTGATGTACGGAGTTTCATCTTTTTCACTGCTTCGATATCGGTTTTATACGTATCGCCAAAGCTTGTATAGACCGTTAGCACTTCACCATCATCAGCTAATATTTGTGTAGTAAATACACCGCGCATCATCGTATTCACTGTTTGCGCAATTTGTGCAGGCAGCATCCCATACTCATTTGCCGCATCACGATTCACTACCATTTGAATTTCATCTGCTGTATTTTCCAAATCTGTTGTCACTTCTAAAATTGCATCAACCTTTTCTAATTCCGCTTGAATCATTTTAACCGTTTCTTGTAAACGTAGCTCATTGGAATCCGTTACACGAAACGTCATCGTACTTGGAGACGAGCCAGAAGATGTAGATAATGAAAAATCAACCTCCCCACGACTTCCTACGATCTCTTTTACATCTTTCTCCACGACCTCTGTAAATTCAAAAATCGAACGATCACGCTCTGATAAAGGGACCAATCTTACATAAAGCTGTGCCCGATGCGAGTTTGCTGTACCGCGTGATAATGACTGCTGGTCTCCTCCAATTAAACTAATTAACACATCTACGTCCGATTCTTCTTTTATACGCGCCTCTACTTCACTCACTACTTTTTCTGTTGCTTGTAAAGATGCGCCACGTGGCAGTTCGACCTCCACTGTCACATAGCCTTCATCCGTTGCTGGAATAAATTCAGTTCCTGTCTTATAAAGAGCAAAACAGGAAGCAACAAAAACAATAAATGTAACCGTTAGCAGGAGTAAACGTTTGCTTAATGCCCACTTTAAAGCATCTCGGTAAACTTGATAAAATATTGAATTTGCACGTTGCTCATTTAAATTACCCGCTTTTGTCGTTAAAAACTTACTCGCTAACATCGGAACAACCGTTAATGCGACAGCTAAGGATGCAAATAAACTAAAAGAAATCGTTAACGCAAACTCCGTAAAAATTTGCCCAATTAAACCTGACGTAAACATAACAGGCACAAATACCGCTACAGTTGTAAGCGTAGATGCCATAATCGCAACGCCTACCTCTTTCGTACCAACGGAAGCTGCCTCCTTAGGCGACTTCCCTAGTGCAATATGCCGTTCAATATTTTCAATGACAACAATCGCGTTATCTACAAGCATCCCGATCCCAAGCGCTAGCGCTCCAAGCGTTAATACATTTAACGAAAAATCGGCAAAGTACATCAACACAAATGTCACGATAACTGAATATGGAATGGCAATGCCAACAATCAAAGGACTTTTCAACCCTCGTAAGAAGATAAATAATACAAGCATGGCAAACAGACCGCCGTAGATTAACGAAGAAGTAATATTGCTAATCGCTAACTGAATGTAATCCCCTTGATCGTATAAAATGTCTGCGTGTACGCCTGCAAATTCAGGTTTCGCTAATAATTCCTCTAGCGCTCGTTTAAATGCTTTCGATACTTCTGCTGTATTTGCGCCCGATTCTTGTAGTACAGACAGGATTACTGCACTATATTCACCTGCCCGCGTAATGGTTTCTTGTTCTTGCTCTGTCCGTTCAACGGTCGCAATATCACGAATTTTTATCGCTTCTCCTGTTAATGGATTCACCGATAACGTCAAATCAGCAATTTGTTCTGCTGATGTAAAGGTACTCAAAATACGTGTAGTCAACAGTTGCCCCTGTTCTGTATTAATTGATTCACCAGGCAAAGAAATATTATTGGCTTGAATGACTTGTACAATATCTGCCTGTGTTAAATTGCGCTCTTCTAGTGCTTGTGCATTTAGTGCAATTTGAATTTCCTCCACAATTTTCCCAGAAACATTGACACTGGCCACACCTTTTTGCCGCTGTAATTCAAGCTCTAGTTGCTCAGCAATTTTGCGAACATCGACATTCTCTTGATTGGCACGCAATGCGAGCTGAATAATCGGCACTTGTGATGGATCAAATTTAAAAAAGCTCGGCTTACCTGCCTCGTCAGGTAAACTGACCATATCAATTCGTTGTAAAACTTCCGATTGCACTTCCTTAATATCTGTCGACCAATCAAATTCGAGTACGATTAAATTCGAACTTTCTTGAGATGTCGATGTCATCTTTTGAATCCCAGGCAATGTCGCAAGGGAAGATTCTAAAGGCTTCGTTACCTTTTCATTTACTTCTGTTGGGCTTGCTCCTGGATAAGAAGTCACTACTACCCCAATAGGAGGATTCAGTTCAGGAATTAACGTAATTGGTATTTTAAAAAGCGATACCGCACCAAGTATGATGACAAGCACCATCGTCACAAATGTAAATATTGGTCGTTTTATGGAAAAGTCACTTATTTTCATGATGAAATCCTTTCTAATAACATGTTCGTTTACATATTCGCTTCTGTGGAAGTTTCTCCCTTTATTATCCCTGAAAAACTTCCTTTTATATATATTTTTTTCATATTTTCGACAAATTTCTCCTTCTATCCAGTAACTATTCGTAATGAGCAAAAATACATCCTAAAAATACCAGTACAATAGTAACAGATATTAAATTAAAGCGTAATTATAGCCTCCGCGCTTTGCCACAGCCTACACAGGAGCTAAAACAGGCGCGGCCTGTTTGGATCTCCTATTCCTGCTCCTGACGCTTACGCTTTCGTCGCAAAGAAAATCTTGGCTCCTGTGGCTATGGCGCGCTACGGCAAAAAGTGAATACTTCTCAATATACTAGAAAAACAGTTCTCTTCTCTAAAAGAAATCAATTTCTTTGTATGTGCAAGTATAATTGCACAGTCTCTACTGTAATGAATGTGAATCTTTCATTATTTTTAAGTAACCGATTTTTTATGAAACACTAGTTGCTTGTAGCGCAGGCACGAGACTCCTACGGGAAAAGCGAGACAATCAAGACCCCGCAGGAGCGAAGCATGAGCGACGAGGAGGCTTGATCTCGCCCGTGGAAAGCGAGTGTCGGAGCGGAAAGCAACGGTTACTCAAATGGTAATATATATTTATGAATTTACTCATTATGAGTAACTATTTTATTGTGTCCATTTAATCTTTCAATAAACAGTAAAAAGCCACCTCCCCATACAGGAGGCAGCGTCATTTTATAATAAGCTATATAATTTAATATGCTCGTTTTTCTCAGAGAACCAGCGCATCGCAAATTCGTTTTCGAATAGGAATACTAGTTTGTCGAAGCGATCTTTTACAAGCATGGAACGGGCAGAGTGCATGGAATCCTTTATATCGCCTTCATTTTCAATCCAGCGTGCCATTTTTGAGCCAATTGGTTCCATTTTTACTTCCACGTTATATTCATTCTTCATACGATGCTCAAATACTTCAAACTGCAGTTGCCCAACGGCCCCAAGAATAACTTCTTCTGTGTGTAATGTTTTGAAGTACTGAATGGCTCCTTCTTGTACGAGCTGCAGCACACCTTTTTGGAATTGCTTCCCTTTCATCACGTTTTTCGCTGTAACACGCATGAAAATTTCAGGTGTGAACTGTGGTAGCTTTTCAAATTGGAATGTTTTCTTCCCACCAACAACTGTATCACCGATTTGATACGTACCTGTATCATATAAACCAATAATATCGCCAGCTACTGCCTCATCTACTGTTTCACGGTCATCCGCTAAAAATTGCGTAGACTGCGTTACTTTAAATGATTTACCTGTACGAGCAAGCGTCATATTCATCCCGCGCTCGAATTTCCCTGAGACAATACGCACAAATGCAATACGGTCACGGTGTGCAGGGTTCATATTCGCTTGAATTTTAAAGATAAAACCTGAGAAATCTTTATGCTCTACTGGATCAATAAACTGCTCATCTTCTGTAATACGAGGTTGTGGTACTGGCGCAAATTTTAAATACGTATCGAGGAATGTTTGAACCCCGAAGTTTGTTAACGCAGAACCGAAGAATACAGGCGTTAACGAACCACGACGAATTTTCTCTTCTGAATATGCATTGCCTGCTTCATTTAATAATTCAATATCGTCCATCGCTTGCGTATAGTAAGACGTTACTTTCATCTCATGATCAACCGCTAATTCGCCATTGTCATCTAACGGTAAGTAACGGTCTCCTTCTTCTGTACGGAACTGCTCAATCCGCTTATTAAAGCGATCATAAATACCAAGGAATTCTTTCCCCATACCAATTGGCCAGTTCATTGGGTATGCTTGAATGCCCAGTACTTCTTCTAATTCTTCAATTAACTCTAAAGGCTCTTTCCCTTGTCGATCTAATTTATTAATAAACGTAAAGATTGGAATACCACGCATTTTACAAACTTTAAATAGCTTTAACGTTTGTGCCTCGATTCCTTTTGCTGCATCGACAACCATGACCGCACTATCTACCGCCATTAATGTACGGTACGTATCTTCCGAGAAATCTTGGTGACCAGGCGTGTCAAGGATGTTCACACGACACCCTGAATAATCAAATTGCATTACTGATGATGTAACCGAGATTCCACGCTGCTTCTCGATTTCCATCCAGTCAGACGTCGCAAACTTCCCCGTTTTCTTCCCTTTGACTGTACCAGCGTCGCGAATCGCACCACCGAATAATAACAGCTTTTCTGTAATCGTCGTTTTACCAGCATCGGGGTGACTAATGATGGCAAAAGTACGACGTGATAATATATCTTGTTCTAAGCTCATTGTTTCGTCTCCTTTTTTAGCGGATAGCAAATTAGAAAGTTGATCAATATCCGCATAAGAAAGGACATCATATCGCCAAAATAAGTCGAAATGTGCCTTTCTAACATACTTATTTATTTTAAAGAGTTGCCCATGTTGTTACAACCATTTTTATTTATTCCTGTATAAAATCTTTTTAATAGCCATTGTGTCATCACAAAGCCTAGATATATACTTGCTGCATTTAAAATCACATCATCAATATCTGTGCTGCGCCCGATAAAATATTGGGTCCCTTCAATGAATAATGGAATCGCGATGGATACAGTAATTTGCCAACCTATCTTTCTAAACGGACGCCATAAAAGCGGGAGCAACATACCAAATGGAATAAACAATAAAATATTTCCTGCAAGATTATAAAAAGCAATATGGTTCATGTATGTACCACTAACGAGTTGGTGGCCATAACTAGAAATAGTCTGAAACGGTATAAGGTTCACCGTGCGATAACCAAAAGTAGCTCGGTAATTCGGAATAATCGTCTGCGATAAAATAGCAACTGTATAAAGAACAAAGACGTATAAGATGATTTCACGCCATATGCTGAAGTTTTTTCGCCGTATATATAAAAAACGAAGCACACCATAGATCGGGGTAGCTACTATACAGTACATCACCATACTTCCGATAAAATGCTGAATCATTTCTTTCACCTACTTCCCTCTATCCAGACGCTATATTACGATAGAAAGTTACATCTGCCAGAAGTTAAAAAAGCTACCCACATAAAGGTAGCTTTCTTCAAATTAACGATTAAATTGTTCTTTTCCTGCTTCAATAGCAATTTGAGCATCTGAATGCGGATATTTCGTGTTTTCAATAATTTGATAATCTTCATGTCCTTTACCGGCGAAAATGATAATATCCCCTGGCTCTGCGACACTAACAGCATGGCGTACTGCTTCTGCACGGTCGCCAATACAAGCATAATGCTCATGTAGCATACCCTTTGCTAAATCACCTGTAATACTATCATATGGCTCATAACGTGGGTCATCCGTTGTTAGCACCACATAATCGGCAACAGATGCTTTTTCAGCCATCGTTGGCCGCTTCGTTTTATCACGTCCACCACCAGTACCAACTAAGAAAATCAACTTATTTTCTGGTTTTTTATAAGGCATTGCCGCATTGATGGCCTTTTCAATCGCATCTGGTGTATGCGCATAGTCAATAAAGAGTTGGATTGGCAAATCGGTTTCGACTTTTTCCATCCGCCCTTTTACTGGCGGTAATTTTTCAATTTGCTCTACGACTAATTCTAATGCAAACCCACGCGCATAAAACATCGCGGTTGCCGCTAACACATTATAAATATTGAATTCACCCAGTAAATGCATGGAAATTGGATATGTACCTTCTGGTGTTAACATATCAAAATGCGTCATGCCATTCTCATAGCGAATATTTTTTGCACTAAACATTGCTTCATGTTGTAAACCATATGTCCAAACAGGAAACGGTGTTAATTTGGCATATCGCTCACTCCATGGATCATCCGCATTCAATACGACCGATTTAGATTTTGATAAATCTTGTCCTAATTGAGAGAATAGTAATCCTTTTGCATTGCCGTACTCCTCCATTGTGCCATGAAAATCCAGATGATCATGCGTTAAATTGGTAAAAATGGCGACATCATAATCAACTCCAGCTAAACGCCCTAGGGATAACCCATGTGATGATACTTCCATAACCATCGCACGGCAACCTTCCATTTTGGCGCGGAAAATCATTTGCTGTGTGCTTAACACATCACTTGTTGTATTGGCTGATTCATACAATACACCGTTTAAATTAAAGCCAATCGTCCCTGATAACGCTGACTTTTCACCCATGCCGATTAAAATATTATGGATAATGCCTGTCACACTTGTCTTACCGTTTGTTCCTGTGACACCAATCATCGTAAGATCATTGGAAGGATAATCAAAAAACTTCGCAGCAAGTAAGCCTAGCGCTCGGTCTGTACTATCTACTATGACTTGTGCAACATCACCTGTTAAATGTAGCTCACGCTCTGTAACGACAATTGTCGCGCCTGCATCTACTGCCTTTTGAGCAAAATCATGGCCATCTACCGTATATCCTTTAATACAAATAAATAATGTACTTGGACCTACAGCCCGTGAGTCAATTGCCATATCTTTAATATTATTAGGCAGCCGCCCTATTACTTTCTTTTGTGGAAGTGCGCTTAAAATTTCTTCAGCGTACATAATTAATCCTCCATTTCTACCATTGGTGACATAATGTAAGCATATAGCAGCTTAGCTGTTGCTTTTAATGAATCTACATGTGTACGTTCGTATGCATGGCTTGACTCAATACCAGGGCCAAATAATGCATGACGTACATCAAACCCTGCCCGAATAGCTGCTGACGCATCCGAACCGTAATGCGGATAAATATCTAATTTATAGTCTATGTTTTGTGTCTTCGCTAAGTTGACTAAATGGCGTGTGAGCTCATAATGATAAGGACCACTTGAATCTTTTGCACAAATAGACACCGTATACTCATCACTTGCTTGTCCGTCACCAATTGCTCCCATATCAACGGCAACATATTCCACAACTTCGACTGGAATATTAGAATTGCCTCCATAGCCGATTTCCTCATTGTTGGAAATATAAAAATGCGTTGTATACGGTAATTTTAAATTATGCTCTTTTACATATTTTATCAATTCTAACAGTAGAGCTGTACTTGCTTTATCATCTAAATGACGTGATTTAATAAAACCTGTTGCCGTCTTTTCAAAGCGTACATCAAATGAGACAAAATCCCCCACTCCAATGCCTAATTCACACGTTTCTTTCGCTGACGTTGTTTTTGCATCAATACGGACTTCAATATGGTGTTCATCCCGCTTTATATCACCTGCTCCACGATACACATGGACCGTTGTTTCGTGCATTAAAATTGTACCACGAATCCGCTCACCAGTTGCAGTATGAATCGTACAGTATTCGCCCTCTACGGCGTTCCAATTAAATCCGCCAATCATCGTCAGCTTTAAGCGACCACTTGGCTTAATTTCCTTTACGATGGCACCGAGTGTGTCGACATGTGCGGTTAGTAAACGATGTTGCGCTGTATTTTCACCTGCTATTGTGACAATTAACGCCCCTTTATGGGTACGTGTATACGTCATACCTACATCGCGTAAATAATTTACTATGTCGCGCATAACTTCCGCTGTAAATCCAGATGGACTAGGAATATTGACTAATTTTTCTAGCAAATTTATTGTATCTTCCTCGTTAAATTTGTAGTTCATGTCGCTTCCCCCTCAATTTTATTTATCATATCAAAATTCATCATTTATCGACATACTTAAATCATGTATCATGAAAATATTAACTTGATTTGAGGTGCATTTATGCAGCAGCTAGAAGTTTTGCATAAGCGGAATTTATTTATCTATTATTCCATGACAATTAGCGCTTTACTATATATGATTGCACTGTTTAGTGGATGGTTTTGGGATCACTATCATTATCCTATTGTTATACTTGCCTATCTTGCGGTTTTAGGCTTTCTTTTTTTTATGAAAACATCCCCTAAATTGATGCAAATGATATTGATTAGCACTTGGAATGTTCTGACGGTATTTTTAGTTATACAAAGCCACTATGTATTTACATTTTATTTGTTTATTTTTCTTATTCTAATGGTTAGTATTTATCGCTCCATTCGGATTAACGTCATCGTTACGCTTATATGTAGTGTGCAAGTAGCAGGCATTTTGTTGTTTTTTTTCCCATCCAACCAATTTACGCTGCATGAACTCATACAAGCATATATCTTCTTCTTCTCTCTTGTTTGTATCATTAGTATTACGCAGGCAATCTGCGTTCAAAAACTATGGAAAAAACGCGAATATGCGAATATGAAACGCGAACAAGAACAAGCATCCACAGAGGCATACCTTCGTCTATTTTTTGAGCATGCAGAGGATGCCATTGCAGTATTCGATTTAAATAATCGTATTCGGGAAGTAAATCCAGCATTTGAAAAATTATACGGCTGGGTACGTGAGGAGTGCATCGGCTATACTCTTCCACTTGTACCACCTAAAAATATGGAAGCTGCTGAAAAAAGACGTATACAATTACTCAGAGGCGCACGCTTTCATTTACTTGAAACACAGGATATGAAAAAAGATGGTACGGTTTTTGATGCCCAAATTTCACTATCACCCATTTACGATAAACATGGTGAAATGATTGGTACATCCGTCATTTCACGCGATATTTCAATGATTAAAGAAAATGAACGACTAATTATCCAATCAGAAAAACTAAAGCTTGCAGGTGAATTGGCGGCCGAAGTAGCACATGAAATTCGTAACCCTATGACCGTGATTTCAGGTTTTGTGCAAATGATGAATGACGATGAGGGGTCCCCATATAAAATGTACACCGAACTGATTCAGTCGGAAATTGAACGTATTAACGTCATTGTGTCAGAATTTTTAGTACTCTCTCGCCCACAAGTGGAGACATTTCACACAATACAAATTGATGAAATTTTACAAGATATTTTACAACTGTTTTCAATTGAAATGCAAAATCGCCATATACAATACGACTTGCGATTAAATCATTGTCATACTACGATTCACGGCAATGCCAATCAAATTAAACAAGTATTTATTAATTTGATTAAAAACGCAATGGAAGCAATTGATGAAAATGGTCAACTCACTATTGAAATGTGCAATGATGAAGGAAAATTATATATCTATATGAAAGATACCGGTAGTGGAATCCCTCCCCACCTATTAGAGCGTATTTTTGAGCCATTCTATACTACGAAATCTAAAGGGACTGGCCTTGGGATGATGATTATCAATAAAATTATTCAAGACCACCAAGGCACAATTACAATTCAAAGTGAAGAAAATATCGGTACAAGCATTTTAATTAGTTTCCCAAATATCATCACATAAGTAAGGTAGATTAACTAACCAGAAGGGGATGTGCTGAAAGTTTTTACTTTCTGCACATCCCCTTCTACATTCTCAGAAAATCAACCTTAAATGAGAATGAAATTCCAAAAAAAATCCCTCTTGTTTCAATTATGCTTGCTCTTGCCAAAGCTGCATCGGATTTTTTTGCCCTTCCGTTAACTTCATTTGTTTGATTGTAAGTGTTCGTTCTTCCCTTTCCTTTTTCAACTCTCCATAAATAAACTTTGACTTCTCCAATCCTACTGTAGCTGCATCTTCTACTGACTGACAATAAAATATAGTGTCTACTCCTGCAAAGTACATCGCTGTTAAACACATGGCACAAGGTTCTCCACTAGCATACATCGTATAACCTGTTAACTGATGGGTTTGCATCTTTTCCTGCGCTCTTCTCATCGCCAGCAATTCAGCATGACCACTAACGTCATATGATTTATGTAACTCATTCACACCTTCTGCTACGATTTGGTCATCTTTCACAAGCACGGCACCAAACGGTTGTCCACCCTCCTGTACATTTTGAATCGCTAATTCTACTGCTCGTTTCATAAATTGATCCATGTTTATGCCTCCCACTATTTATTCACTATTAACTTATCTCATTATGAACGATATTTCTATGCTTATTACTGTAGTTACTGCAATTATTTATAAAAATTTCTTCAGTAATATTTGGAAGATTTATGTCTAATTTTCGACATTTTCGCCAAACCTATTGTAGTCAATGGTGCGTGAACCTTATCACTTGGGGATTCTTTCATCTATAATATGCATAATTGATGGGAATTCAGGATATGATGAGGGTTGACAAACCTAGCAGTTTTCCACCATAATTTCCACATAGGCAATAATCATTATAAAAAAGGAATTATTGCAATTACCTTATGTAATCAAGGAGGAAGTAAACAATGTCATTAATCGGTAAAGTAGTAGAACCATTTTCAGCAAAAGCCTATCAAAAAGGTGAATTCATCGACGTATCATCTGAAAACTTCAAAGGTCAATGGAGCGTAGTTTGCTTCTACCCAGCAGACTTCACATTCGTATGCCCTACGGAATTAGAAGATCTTCAAAACCAATATGCAGCATTAAAAGAGTTAGGTGTAGAAGTTTACTCAGTATCAACTGATACACACTTCACACACAAAGCTTGGCATGATTCTTCACCAGCAATCGGTAAAATCGAATATATTATGATTGGCGACCCATCTCATACAATCACTCGTACTTTTGATGTGTTAGACGAAGAATCAGGTCTTGCACAACGTGGTACATTCATCATCGACCCAGACGGTGTTGTACAAGCTGTTGAAATCAACGCTGACGGTATCGGTCGTGACGCTTCAACTTTAGTAAACAAAATTAAAGCAGCTCAATACGTACGTAACAATCCAGGCGAAGTTTGTCCAGCAAAATGGCAAGAAGGTGCTGAAACACTAAAACCAAGCCTTGACTTAGTAGGTAAAATCTAAGGAGAAGATTCCTAATGAAATTAGATGCAGAAATTAAAGCACAGTTAGCGCAATATTTAGAGCTATTAGAAGGCGATATCGTGCTAAAAGTAAGCGTGGGCTCAGACGATGTATCACGCGACATGCTTGCTTTAGTAGATGAATTAAAATCAATGTCTTCTCGTATCCAAGTGGAACAAGTATCGCTACATAGAACGCCTAGCTTTAGCGTAAACCGTGTTGACGAAGACACAGGTATCGTGTTTGCTGGTGTTCCACTAGGACATGAATTTACATCATTAGTGCTAGCACTACTACAAGTTAGTGGTCGTGCACCGAAAGTAGAGCAAAACGTCATTGATCAAATTAAAAATATCAAAGGCGAATATCGATTCGAAACATATGTGAGCTTAAGTTGTCACAACTGTCCAGATGTTGTACAAGCACTGAACATTATGAGTGTGTTAAATCCGAACATTTCACACACAATGATCGACGGCGCAGCATTTAAAGAAGAAGTGGAAAGCAAAGATATTATGGCAGTACCAACAGTCTTCTTAAATGGGGAAACCTTCGGTAGCGGACGTATGACATTAGAAGAGATTTTAGGCAAATTAGGTGGCGGTCCAGACGCTTCAGAATTTGATAACAAAGAACCTTTCGATGTACTTGTTGTAGGCGGTGGCCCAGCAGGTGCAAGTGCAGCAATTTATGCAGCACGTAAAGGGATTCGTACAGGTATTGTAGCAGAGCGCTTTGGTGGTCAAGTAAATGACACGTTAGCAATCGAAAATATTATCGGTACAAAGGCAACAGAAGGACCAAAATTTGTAGCCAACCTTGAAGAGCACGTAAAAGATTACCCAATCGATGTGATGAACTTACAACGTGCAACACGTTTAGAGAAAAAAGAGTTCATCGAAATCGAGCTTGAAAATGGGGCGGTACTGAAAAGTAAAACGGTCATTCTTTCAACAGGGGCTCGTTGGCGCAATGTAGGGGCTCCAGGTGAAGCCGAATTCAAAAACAAAGGTGTAGCGTACTGTCCACACTGTGATGGTCCTCTATTTGCAGGGAAAGATGTAGCAGTAATCGGTGGCGGTAACTCTGGTATCGAAGCAGCAATCGACCTTGCAGGGATTGTCAACCATGTAACGGTTCTTGAATTCATGCCAGAATTAAAGGCAGACCAAGTATTACAAAATCGCCTTTATAGCTTACCGAACGTAACAGTGCGAAAAAATGTACAAACGAAAGAAATTACAGGTACAGATAAAGTAGATGGTATTTCGTATATTGACCGTGAGTCTGGCGAAGAACACCATATCGATTTACAAGGTGTGTTCATTTTAATCGGTCTTGTGCCAAACACAGACTGGTTAGGTGACCAACTTGAAAAAACACGTATGGGTGAAATTGTTGTGGATAAGCACGGGGCTACAACAATCCCTGGTGTGTTCGCAGCAGGTGACTGTACAGATAGCGCTTATAAGCAAATCATCATCTCTATGGGCTCAGGTGCAACAGCTGCACTAGGCGCCTTTGATTATCTCATCCGTAACTAAAATGTGCGAAAAGAAGGGAGTGTCCGAGAAGTAATTCTGGGATACTCCCTTTGCGCCGAGGATGGTGGAAATTTTATTTCTACCACCGCAGAAGCACCGCCTGCAGCGGATATTTAACATATGAACGAAGCACTGTCCGTAAAAGTAACACTTTTCGGACAGCCCCTATTTATTTCATAATAGTACGCACTAATTTTACTTTTTGCTTATATGGTGGGAATAATAAATTATTCGCTAATTTATTGGAGCGCTTTAAGATAGACTTCGGATGCGTAAAGTTTTCAAAGCTCGCCTTTCCGTGATAAGCCTTCACACCAGAAGGACCTACCCCACCGAATGGTAAATGAACATTACCAACATGCGTGATGACATCATTAATGCAACCACCGCCAAATGGCAACTCTTCTAAAAAGTAATCAATCGCCTGCTCATTTTCAGAAAATAAATAGGCAGCAAGTGGCTTCGGTAGCTTCCTTACACAATGGATCACACGCGGTAAATCTTCATAAGCCATGATTGGCATAATGGGACCAAATAGCTCGTCCTCCATGACGGGGCTACTCCAGTCGACATTTTCAATAATCGTTGGCTCGATATATAAATCCTCGCTATCTGTTTTTCCACCAAATGTAATATTAGCCCTTTCTGCTTGTAAAATTGATTCTAAACGGCGGAACTGACGCTCGTTTACAATACGGCCAAAATCTTTACTTGTTTGTGCGTCCTGACCATAGAAGCTCATAATCGTTTTTTGCATGATTTTTACAAACTTTTTATAAACAGAGCGCTGGACAAGTACATAATCTGGGGCTACACACGTTTGCCCCGCGTTGCTAAATTTTCCCCAAGCAATCCGTTTCGCAGCGATTTCTAAATTAGCGGTTTGATCGACAATTGCAGGACTTTTACCACCAAGCTCTAAAGCAATTGGTGTGAGACGCTCTGCTGCTGCCTTTGCTACAATTTGGCCGACTGCTACACTTCCTGTAAAGAAAATGTAATCAAATGGTGCATGAATCAGTGCTGTCACTTCTTCTTTTTCACCTTCCACAACACGCACATAACGCGGCTCAAATGCTTCCTCAATTATTTTTTTCACAATTGCCGCTGTATGTACGGTGGATTCAGACGGTTTCACAATCGCTGTATTTCCACCAATAATAGCACCAATTAACGGTTCCATCACTAATTGGAATGGATAATTGAACGGCGCGATAATCAGGACAACACCGTATGGTTCACGCACAATCAAGCTTTTTCCTGGCTGGAATTGAATCGGCGTTTTCACCATTTCAGGCTTCATCCATTCCTCAATATTTTTCAGCATATACGCAATTGAATCGTACACAATGCCAATTTCTGTTGCATACGCCTCAAATTCACTCTTATGCAAATCCTGCTGTAATGCTTGTATTACATCTTGCTCATATTTTTTTATCGTTTCCTTTAATTTTAAAAGCTGATTTTTACGAAACATCACATCTTTTGTAGCACGTGTGAAATAAAAAGTACGCTGTTCATCAATCATTTGTTCAACATCTAGCTGTGTAAAACGCATAACCATCCTCCTCTTTTATAAAGCAAGAACATTATTTTATAATATTAACACTTCACTTAAACAGAGCTTCAAAAAAATTTATGCATAATCTATATTCAATCACACATATTAACGATATAGATTACATAAATAATCTATAAAATCCTTTGTGGCTTTTCAGAAATCGTAACATTTGCTTTAGCCGTTTACAAATGAACCGCTAAGGTGCCAAAAATTTTCCGAATAATAAGACATGTAGTTTTAGCGAAAAAAAGGAGGCAATTTTTATGATTATTACTGAAACATGGTGGGAAACAATTTTTTCTGGTGTACTAGCAATTGGTATTAACGAAGAAAAGATGCATCAATTAGAAGACGAATCATTCCTCTTTTATAAGGAACAATTGCCTAAAGAATACGACGATGAACATGCTATTTAACAAACTAGAGGTGACTCTGTCTTCGAGTCACCTCTTTTATGATGGCCTTTACAGCTACTGATTTGCATTTATAATTATTCCTTCGTATAATCCCAAATAGAACAACTAGAAACGTGAGGGACTATAATGTTTAGAAAATTCACGAAGCTATACATGGTTTTATTATTCTTTTTAATTATTGTTGGCGGTATCAATATTTTCATGGTAGATGAACCAAGCGATCAGCAACAAAACCAGCTGGAAAACAAAGTAACACAAACAACGCCAGGTTACTCGACGATGACCACTATTGCACAAATTTCAACTACACATCTATTGGAAAATGCCATTTTAGATATTCAAGTCACACCAACGGACGATAAAGAAGATGTATTATTACAATTACAAACATCTGAGTTTTTAACAGAAGATATGCTATTAAAAAATACGTATAATATGCTACAAGATATCCAAAAAATCGAAACAATTGATACATTCACATTCGCTTGGTATATGCTCATAAAAAGTGAAAATACAGAAGTATTAGCACTTACATTGGACCGAGAAGGATTAAATAAAGTCGTTACTACTTCTTATCAAGCGTTACCTACTATTGCCACAGACTATAAAAAGCATGAGGTATTGCAATAACATAATTCTTCCTTAACTGTTTTAGATGAAGTTTTGAATAGTGATAATTCTATTTTTCTAGCGCAACTATTCGTCCAACAAGTGATTATTGGAACCACCCCTTTCGCCTAAACCAAAGATACATCAATACGCCAATGGCCAACATTATGCCTAGAGAAAGGAAATAACCATATTTCCAAGTTAATTCAGGTATATTTTCAAAGTTCATTCCATATATTCCTGCGATAAAAGTTAAGGGAGCAAAAATAGATGTAATAATTGTTAAAACTTTCATAACATTATTCGTTTGGTGAGCATTCAATGACAAATAACTGTCTCTTATATCCGCAGTCAACTCTCGGTTGGACATAACCATTTCTGATAATTTCAGTAAGTGATCATAAATATCAGAAAAATATTCTCTTCTATTTTTAATTTCAATTAAATGATGGGAATTTAACATACGGTAAAGTAAATCCCTCATTGGGTTAACCGTGTGCCTTAAATTCAATAACATATATCTTGTATCAAATAATTGAGTCATTAAATTATTCATCGATTTATTTTGTGTATTATGTTCAATTTTGTCTAATTCATCTTCAATCTTATAAATAAGTGGGAAGTAATTGTCTACAATCTTGTCCAAAATTTGATAAAATACATAAAAAGTATCCCATTTATCTAGGTTTTTTTGAGCAAACAATCGATCCCTCACTTGGGTCACTTCGTTCGACGGTTTCCGATGAAACGTAACGACAAAATTTTCTCCAACAAAAAAATCTAATTCTTCTTTTATAATTTCTTTATTTTCCTCCCTCACAATATGTGTCACATAAAAAGTATGATTATCATAATAATCTAATTTAGGTCTTTGTAGCCTATAGACACAATCTTCAATGGCAAGGGGATGAAAATGAAAAGTATCTGCTAAATGCTGTATCTCTTCATCCGTAGGTGCATTAAAATCCACCCAAACCCACTTATAATCAGACAAATTCACATGACTTAAAGTGATTTCTTTTTCCAGCGTATTCTCATGCGTTACGCCAATAAAATTAATCATGATTTAACACCTTCTACTCATCATTTCCAGCTCCAGTAGTTGCAGAATAATAGATAATACATTGCATTGTATTGTGTCACTTATAGCTCAAAATGATGCACTACTCATTTTTTATTCTTTTTTACGGTAGCTTTTTAAAATGTCATCCCTCTAACCAAAACAACTCGCGCTAAAATAGCGCGAGTTATTGTCCTTCTTATGTGAACTTTCTTGAAAACATATGCTTTATTCCTAAAAAACGATTTGAATCATTTCATGCACATTACAGTACGGATTATCACGGCTATCCGAATCACGTAGCTTCATCATTTCCATACAATTCCTTACGGCAACTTCGTGACGTAGCGCGATGGGTGCAATGACTTCAGCGTTTCCTTTATTTCGTATGTAGCGTGTAACACCAAGATATTCCTCCATTTTTTCATTCAGTAACGCACGAGGATATACTTGGCTCACATCAATTTGTTCAAAATGTAAAAGTAGCCACAGTTCAAATGCTTCATTTGTATAAGCAATATTAATATTGTGTTGTATACAAAATGCATTAACCTCTTCTAATTGCCACTCTGTTAAATCATCTTTATCAAATACAATCCATACCTCATCAAATGGTTGATAGCTCGAATCACGGTATGCATGCTGTGCCAGCTTAATAGCAGAACGTTTTACATTTTTTATTTTGACACTCACCATTTTTGACCGCTTTAATATTTTCATTTGCTCGAAGTAAATACGTTCCGTTTCCCCTTCACAATAAATGAGTATTGTCTTGCGTAAAGCAAGCCTCCCTCTTTCTCTTGTTCTCATTGTTCTTCCTCTCTTAAATATTGTTTTGATAAGTATTCATTAATAACCGGTGTCGCACCGAACTCCCCTTTTAAATAACGCTTCGCATATGAAATATCCGCGCGCTTTTTATGTAAATCTGCAAAATCAAATAGCGAATACAGCTCTGATTCATTTTTAAAGCTTTTATTCACAAACCAAATTTGATCTGAACGAAGCGGCTGATCCAGTAAATCAATTTCGTGGCTCGTCACGATAAACTGGTTACTGACATTTCGTTCACTATTCATAATAGCCATTAAAAATTCACAAATGGAGACGTGGAAGGCGGTATCAAACTCATCAATGAAAATGGTTTTGCCTTTATTATGGGCATCTACCATTACACTTGCTAAATACAGCATGCGAATCGTCCCTTTAGAGTCCATAGTCCAATTAATCGTCTTGGTGCCAATCGGCGTTCCCTTATCATCATATGATAAATAATGGAGATCAATATCTATTTCTTGAATAATTGCATCTGCGATATCAAAATCATGTAAAATCGTATTTTTCTCTTTTCTTTCCACACGACGCGCCGTTAAATCCTGAATGGAGAAGTCTGCAATTTTTAAGAGCTTGAGTACTTCTTGCTTAAACGTTTCATCCTCTAACTTACGAAGAAGCGGATGACTCGATAAACGATGCGATTCATCTAAAAAAATAATTTTGTTGAGGAACCAATCAAAAATTTTCGCTGCTTGCGGATCGTTAAAAACATTTAAAAGTGATAAAAATGCCGTATTTGGACGTGTATAATTTTTTAACTCTGCATGCTTTTTCTTTGAAAACGTATATTCATATTCCTTCGTTTCTTCATTATATGTACGTATAAAAAAATGCTTCGTCGATAACTTCATTATTTTTGAAAAACGTTCAAATAAAATCTTGTCCGCACAATAATGAACTTCATATTCAAAAAATTCCCCATCTAATAAGAGTCCAATTAAAAACTCCGTTGGCTCCCCGTTGTTCTCACTAAGTTGAAACGGCTGATACGGTAATTTCATTTGAGTGACATTATTTAAACTCTCAAAATTAAATAACAGTGAACGAAGCACTTTAATGGCAGTAAATAAATTAGATTTACCACTGCCATTTGGACCAAAAATAAATGCACTTTTCACCATATTTAATTTATGATGTGCTATCGTATGCGATGCTTTTAATTTGCGTATACGGCTACCTGCTACCATGGAAAATACTGTTTCTTCTTTATAAGATAAACAGTTTTTCACTTTAAAATCTACTAGCAAAAAACTCCCTCATTTCTAAAACGATTATCGCTATTATAGCAAATTCAGACAAAAAAAGTCAGGAACCCCAAACGAATGGAATTCCTGTTGTTTGCATTTGTTTAGCTATTGGACACGGTTTAATTCTAACTCTACAATAATTTTTATCTCTTTCCCTACAAGCACACCGCCTGTTTCAAGTGCAGCATTCCATGTTAAGCCAAATTCTTCACGATTAATTTTTGCTTCTGCCTCAAAGCCGTATACTTCTTGCCCCCAAGGATTTGTACCTTTACCGTTAAATTCTGTATGGAATGTTACTTGCTTTGTGACACCTTTAATGGTTAAGTTCCCTGCTACTTCATAACAATCACTAGATTTTGTAATGTTTGTTGATTGAAACTGAATTGTTGGATACTGTGCTACATCAAAGAAATCAGCTGATTTCAAGTGATTGTCACGATCTTCACTTTTTGTGTTGATACTTGCCACATCAAACTCAAATGAAATATTTGCATCTGTTAAATCAGCTAAATCCGTTGCTTCTACCTCGGCTGTATACGAATCAAAGCCGCCTTTTACTTTTGATACCATCATATGTTTCACTTGGAAGCCGATGTGGGAATGTGATTGGTCTACTATATACTTTGTCATAAAAAATTCCTCCTCATTTTATCTCGAATTCGAGATATAGTATAAAAATATATACGATCAAAACGTCCCATTTATGACTAATGATGAAACATTTTGTTCGTACGCGTAAGTTTTCACTTACTATTTGTAACTTAGTTTATAATAGTAATTCATTTACGTCAAGTCATAAATTAAAAATGCATATTCAAATAGTTGAATATGCATACTTATAAGCTATTTACTTATTAACTGCTTCTGGATGAAACCCGTCCTTTTGGAAGTAATTGTCGTATGACCAGATGTTGATATCTTGTTGCTCTGCATCTGCTTGCATGTCTCGGAATTGTTGTTCTAATGAGTTGTTTGGCTTATTTACGTAGCGAACAGCTGCATACCCTTCTTTTAATAACGCTTCTTGCAACATCACACCATCTACATAAATATAAGCGAGTAATCGGTCATAATGGTCTGTCTCGGGCCCTTTATCAAATAATAGCTGCACAGATTCAGCATTTTCTAGTAAGTTGATTGTAAATTCTTTCGCCTCTTCGGCAAATGGCATGGGATCCCCTTTATCATAATTCATCTCCGGTGTATCAATCATTAATAAACGAACTCGCTTCTTTTCACCGTTCATATTCACACTAATTGTATCACCATCATTCGCCGATACATAGTCAACAGCAAGGGGCGTGTTGCCAGTGATTTGCTCTGCCTGTTCTAATGGAATAAGTACAGAACTTTGTATATCTTCTACTTTTTCTGGTGGTTTATCACCAAAAATCATATAAAGTGCTAGCGCTACTAAAACCGTACCACTTGTAATCAATGTTTTTATATCTTGTAGTTTCATCTCAACTTCTCCTTGTTTCGATCATCTCCAGTAATTATCATAAGGGATTTATACTAAAAACGCCATTTACTTTCACGTAAATGGCGCACTTTTTATATATCTTTTTTTGGTTTAGGCTTATTGTTTGGACCGAGCACAACAGGTGGGACATCTGCAAACGTTTCACCTTGCTCCTCTAAATCACGCATTCTATGAGCAATTCGGGATGCAGCACTCGCCGCAATACTGCCCACTAAATCATCTAAAAATGTATGAATACTTTGACCTGCTTTTGTATCTAACTTTTCAATAATGCCAATTTTTTGTTTATCTAAGTGACCGAAAGTTGTCACTGCAATACTACCATACGTAAATACAGAGCCGAGTGCAATCGTTTCATCAACACCAAATAATCCTTCATCGTTTTCAACAATTGACTGTAATGGTTGAGATAACATTTTTTTCTCCGCTAACTCATCAAGCTCGACACCGACTAGTACAGCATGCTGTACTTCGCGTTTACGTAAAACACGTTCAACGGACTTAATGCAATGCTCAATTGTTAAACCGGGATTATATGTTTTTTGCATTTCATATACTATTTCTGCGATCGCTTCTACTGTAACCCCGCGGCGCTCTAATGCTGCATGTGTCGCAGCAGCTACTTCATCTGAATGCACGCGAACATTTTTGTTATTCATTACTAATCCTCATTTCTATTTATAGTTGGGATGGAAGAAAAGCACTTCTTATATTTTACACCTTTAAGATTTAATATGATACAATTTCCTTACAACCGAGAGAAGGAGTGACATAAGTGGATAAAGGAACAGTTAAAGATATTACTTTTTACAGTGAGTCTTTACAGGAACATATACAGCTACTGATATATATCCCTGCAAACTATACTCCACTATACAAATATAATATTTTAATCGCATCCGATGGGAAAGATTATTTCCAGTTAGGTGGCATTCCTCGTTTGGCGGATGAGCTCATTGATGATTATGAGATCGAACACTTAATTATTGTTGGTGTGCCCTATAAAAGTGTAGCAGACCGAAAACGCAAATATATCCCATCTGGCGACCAACATGAAGCATACCTTCGCTTTTTAGCACACGAGCTCGTACCGTATTTAGATGCAGAGTTTTCAACTATTCCATTAGGTGCCAATCGCGGATTAATCGGTGATTCAATGGCTGCAACCGTGTCATTACTAGCAGCGATTCAATACCCTAACATCTTTGGAAAGGCGATTTTACACTCACCTTATGTGGATGATTTAGTCATGGATAAAGTACGGAACGCTACTCAACTTGATTTGTTATCCATTTATCATGTCATTGGTACGGATGAAGATGAAGTGATTTTACACGATAAAACCGTGAAGGACTTTTTAACACCGAACCGTGAAATGCATCAGCTAATGGTCAATATGGGGTTTAACACATTTTATGAAGAGTTTAAGGGCAATCATACGTGGAAATATTGGAAGCCTGACTTAAAGCGTGCTTTAATTGAAAATTTCGGCTAATCTTTGCAGTAGAATCGCGCAAATTTGTACTATCTGTTATACTGTAAAGGAATAAAAATTTCGAATTTTCGGGAGGTAATGAACTTTGAAGTACGGCATTGTTGCATTTCCATCAAAAAAACTACAAGATTTAGCGAATACTTATCGCAAACGTTATGATCCGCACTATGCGAAAATTACACCGCATATGACATTAAAGGATACGTTTGAAGCAGATGAAATGCAAATCGAAGAGATTTCTAAAAAGCTTACTGAAATCGCAAATCGATTTGCACCGCTTGCTATTCATGCTTCGCGTGTAAGTTCGTTCTTCCCAACGACAAACGCGATTTATTTCCGCGTTGAACCAACACCTCAGCTTGAAGACATTCATAAAGAAATTCAAGAGCAACTAAACATTGGTACACCAAAACATGTTTTCGTTCCACATATTACTATAGCCCAAAAAATGACAGATTCTGAGCATGATGATATTTTTGGTCAACTTCGCATGATTGGTGTAGATGAAAAGGAATCGATTGATCGTATCCACCTTCTCTACCAACTAGAAGATGGTTCATGGACGACATATGAAACATTTAGATTGAGCGGAGTTGAATAAGTTCGTGTTTAATGTAAAACTAGTTACAACAGAAGAAGAAAAACAACTCGCGTTTAATGTCCGAAAAAAAGTATTTGTCGAAGAACAAGGTGTACCGGTACACCTTGAATTAGATGAATTTGATGGGACAGCGAAACACTTTATCGTGCAAGACGGCGAAAAAACGATTGCAGCCGCTCGTGCACGGGAAGTATCACCAGGGATTGGAAAAGTGGAACGTGTTTGTGTATTGAAAGATTATCGCGGTAAACGCCTTGGTATATTAATCATGGAGCATGTTGAGAAATATGCCATTCAATACCGTTGGACAACATTGAAACTTAATGCTCAATCTTATGCTGTACCATTTTACGAGAAACTCGGTTATGTAGTCACATCACCAGAATTTTTAGACGCTTATATTCCACATCGCGCAATGGAAAAAAGTATTTCTATTTAAAAGACATCAGCTCATTCCAACTTAGAACGAGCTGATGCCACATATTGAACTACGTTACGTATTGTTATTCGTGAAAAAAGCAGATTGCCGTTCAATACGGATGATCTGCTTTTTTTATCGCATCATTTTTTGAATACTATTTAGATCAAGTGATTGACCATCTTGTAAAATAGATTGGACGATTTTATCTTCTAATTCTGACGTAATCGGGCGATTTGCAAGCTTACTTACTTTGCGTACAATTTTCCGAACTTGGCGCTCATTTTTGAAATCCGCGTGCTGAATAGCATTCGCTAATGCTAAAATTTCTTCAAATGACACACCGGTCTTTTTTTCGATTTGTTTAAAAAACTGATCCATTTTTTCTCCTCCTTACACAATCACGCTCCCAACAATGATCAATAAAATGAACAATACTACGATTAACACGAACATAGAGCCATTACCACTGCCGTAAGATGGACCTTGACCGCCTTGCCAGCCATAGTTGTAGCCTCCACAATAGTTGCCCATAAAAACACCTCCCTTTTATTTGCTAATGTATGTTACAAAAACAACTAAAGGGAGGATATTTGTCTAGTCAATTTTACCTTTTGTTTTAAAAAATAATGCGGCAATAAAACCAAAAATAATGGCTGCGCTAATACCTGAGCTCGTTACTTCAAACATTCCTGTTAATACGCCGATCCAGCCGTGCTTCTCTGCTTCAACAATAGCTCCATGTGTAAGCGCATTGCCAAATGACGTAATCGGAACCGTTGCGCCAGCCCCTGCTAGATCAATTAGTGGCTCATATAACCCAAGTCCATCTAATATGGCGCCCACAACGACAAGGGTTGACAATGTATGGGCTGGTGTGAGCTTGCCCACATCGATTAGTAATTGGCCAATAACACAAATAAACCCACCAACAACAAATGCAAAAATAAATGAGTAAATAATAGTAGGTCCCTCCTACACATTAATTTCTACTGCATGCGCAATACAAGGAATGCTTTCACCTTGCTGATACGATAACGTCGAAAGTAACGCACCTGTTGCTACTAGCAAAACTTTTTTATAACGGCCTGTTCTTAACTGTAAATCCACATAACTATAAAATACCGAAGCGGAACATCCTGCGCCGCTCGCACCTGCCAGAAAGCGCTGATCTTCTCCGAAATACTCTTCCCCAGCATCTCGAATTAAATTTAGCTCATCACTCTTAATACCATCTTCTGCAAACATCGCTTTTAAAATTTTTAAGCCGATTTTGCCAAGGTCTCCAGTAAAAATGACATCATAATCACTTAACTTTTGCTTCCGCTTTTCCAAATGGGTTGTAATGGTACTATAAGCTGCTGGCGCCATCGCTCCCCCCATGTGAAAAGGATTGTCCTGTCCATAATCGACTACTTTTCCAACCGTAGCCGCTACCATATACGGCATCCCTTCATGATACTTCCCAACAAGCGCATACCCTGCTGCTGTCACTGTCCATTGTGCAGTGGCTGGCTTTTGCGCACCATAATCAATTGGGTAACGAAATTGTCGTTCTGTCGCATTATGGTGACTACTCGCACCTGCAATGGCAAAATTGGAGGCGCCAAGCTCTGTTAATAATCCTGCAATAATCACCGATGAAACGGCTGTTGCACAGGCAGCGAATAAACCAATAAAAGACACCGCTAACTCTCTTGCTGCAAAGCTTGTTGGCGTCATTTGATTAATTAAATCACCGCTTAAAAAATAGTCGATATCTAAATTTTTAATATCCGCCTTTTTTAACAGGACTTTACTTGCTTCTTGTATAAGCGCCATTTGCCCTTTTTCATTTGTATTTTCTTGAAATCTTTCATCATCCATAATCGAGTCAAAATAGGCTTTAAATACACTTTTCTGTTCAAGTGGTCCTGTCACAGCTGCACATGCTAAAATCGCCGGCTTCGTTTGAAACACAATTACCATGATACCACCCCAATTGATACAAGAATCAGTTTAATTAAAGCTACAAAAAATGCAGATACTACACCGAACATAATAACAGATCCAGCGAGTTTAAACATATTGCTCCCGACCCCTAAAACAAAGCCTTCCGATTTATGCTCGATTGCGGCAGAAATCACGGCATTCCCAAATCCTGAAACTGGTACAGCGCTCCCAGCTCCAGCAAATTGACCGATTTTTCGATATAAACCTGCTCCTGTTAAAAACATCGTAATTATAATAATTGTGGCAACGGTTGGATTGCCTGCTGTTTGTTCTGTAAAATCGAAGAAAATAATATAAAAGTATGAAATAGCTTGTCCAATCGCACAAATAATACCGCCAACTAAAAATGCTTTTAACATATTTAAAGCAACGGGTGGCTTTGGTGTAATTTGCTGTTCAATTGTTTGGTAACGTTGCGCATCCATCATGTTTCCTCCTTTGATAGCTTGTCTAGCTTTTCGATTTTATCACTTAATCCCTCTTTTTCGTTTTTATCCATTAGTTTTGCCGCTTCCCAATGCAATTTAAAATCCGTTGAAACCGTTATTTGTAATTTCGGAAATTCCTTTTCGAGTTTTTCTTTGATAGCTTCTTCGATTTTCTGCTTCTTATAGCGCATCCACGGTTTGACTTGCATCGCTACAAGTAACTGATCTTCTACGAAAATGACGTTGGCATGATCTATATTGCTTTCATTATTGAGTATTTCCTCTAATTTCGTTGCCTTCTCCTCATCATATGTAGTGTAAAAAGTTGTCAGCTTTTCACCTGTGTTACCACATCCAGCAAGTACTACACAACAACATACTGCAAGCAGTATTCTCCTCACTTTAGTGCACCTCCTTTACGTACGTAGTATCGCCGTTGGAAGCAAATTATATTCAATACGTGCAAACGCCCTAACACACCCAATACACTTTCATATTTTATAAGGAACTCACTTGTAGGGAGGTGAATTTATGGGTTGTGGAAAACATAATAACGTTGGCGGAGTTACTGGAGGCGGCAATTGCGTATGTGAAGTAGTGCGCGCAATTTTAGATATTCAAACGCAAGCAGTTCAAGATGATTGTTCAACATGTACAACAAACTGTTTCTTAGAGCCACTTGGTGGTATCGTGAGCCCTGCTCGCTCTTCAGCAGATACACGTGTATTTACATTACTAACGAAAACAGGTAAGCCGTTTATGGCTACTTTTGCATCAGATGAATATCCAGACGTATGTGTATCGATTTACTTCCGTGTAGAAGACGTATTCGATGACTGCTGCGCAACATTACGCGTACTAATTCCTCTAGATGAAAATGACTATCCAGTATGCTTATTATCAGATTGCGGCACTCAAGTATCACTTCATAAAGTTTGCGAGGTTAGTGGCTGGGCCGCTTCAGACAGCTGTATTACAGTTGACTTAAGCTGCTTCTGTGCAGTTCAATGTATCGAAGACGTAAATCTTGGTATTTGTAACTAAGAAAAGCGCAAGCGCCCTCTCTAGCCCTGATATGCGTTGAAAATAGGCTCACAGTGTGCTTACACACGAAGAGACTTTGGAAACATCACTAGGGGCTAGGCGCTGGTGCTAGACACACTTTCAATTTGAAAAAGTGTATACTTTCTTATCTAATAAAAGAAAGAGAGCAGATGCATAGACGCATCTGCTCTCTTATTTTGTGGAAATATACGATATTGATTCAGCCGCAAGCCATATTTTTTGTTCCAAGGCACTGACCAGTACTTCTTCGCCATTTAGTTTTTCAATTGTACCGACTAAATGTTCGCCATTTTTTAATTGAAAATACAATTGCCGATCTTTATTGGTCTGCCTTGAAAAATAACGAAGCTGATGCATAATCAGTGATGGTACCGTCTCTTTTTTGACATAAATCGACGTACTTTCCTCTTCAATTCGCCGCGCTGGTGGTGGGGTTTGAATGTACAATAACGGATAATCCAACCTGCCACATCCTTTTTTACACTACGATATGCAAAACGCTCACTATTCGACACAGTTCTTTGTATGATGAAACAGCTAGCTCAACCGTTTCCCCTACATAATTTGACTTAAAAACATTGTCGCAAGCCCTAAATAAATTAACAAACTTGTTACATCATTAAGTGTCGTAATAAATGGACCCGATGCAACAGCTGGGTCAATACCAAGCTTATGCATCAGTAACGGAATAAACGACCCTGCAAGCGTGGCGACTAAAATCGAACAACAAATGGCTCCCCCGACTAACAAGCCAATGATTAAATTATGCTTCCAAAAGTAAACAATACCCACTACGATGACTGCACAGACGAGCCCCATAATGACCCCTGTTACTAACTCCCGCATCAACAGCTTCATTTTACTTTTCTCGCTCACTTCTCCTGTTGCAATCCCACGAACGGCAACAGCAAGTGCTTGCGTGCCACTATTCCCTGAAGTACCAGAAATCAGTGGAATGAATACAGCAAGCAACGCTACTTGATCGAGCGTTGCCTCAAACTGGCCCATTAAATTAGCCGTGAGCATTCCTAAAAATAATAGAACAATTAACCATGGTAAACGATTTTTCGCCGCCTTGAGTGGACCCGTATCAATATCTTCTATATCGGAAATACCGGCTAGCTTCGAGTAGTCGTCGCTTGCCTCTTCGTCAATAACATCGATAATATCATCGACTGTTATAATTCCTTGTAATTCGCTGTTTTCATTAATTACAGGTAAGGCTAAAAAGTTATAATCCTTTATAATTTGTGCGACTTCTTCTTGATCCGCTGTTAGTTGTACGGATACGACACGATCACTCATAATTTCACTAATACGCTTATCCTCATCAGCAATAATGAGATCACGTAATGAAATAACTCCGGTCAATTGATGATGGTCATTTACAACGAAAATATAGTAAATGGTTTCAGCATTTGGTGCCTCTTTTCGGAGCACAGCCATGGCTGAACGTACCGTAGAGCTTTCTAAAATCGACACATACTCCGTTGTCATAATAGCCCCAGCTGTATATTCAGCATACGCTAATAATTCATTAATTTCTTCAACGGTTTCACTATCCATCATTTCTAGATAGCTTTCGCGTTCTTTATTATCGAGTTCATATAAAACGTCTACTGCATCATCCGTATACATTTCCGATAACATCGCAGCTCCATACGATGTATCCATTTCCTTCAACATGTTTTGGTATGCATCATCTTCTATTTCAATCTCTCGGAAGATGATGGCCATTTCCTGAGGAGATAAAAAATGATACATGATCTTACGTATATCAGGTCCAACCTTCTCATAAAATTGCGCTTGATCGTACGGATGAATTTCTAAAAAATGCTCACGGAATGCTTGAATGTCATCGCCTAATAATAATTGTCGCAGAAATTCTTCATCGTATAGCACGTCATCTCTCTCGTTTTGTGGTTCGATCATGTTATCCCTCCTCTCAAATTCATAATAGGCATGGCGCTACCATTCGTAAATAAAATCTTTAAAATTCATACAGAAATTTAACAATCTATTTAAAATCACGAAAAGATGCTCGATTGTAGCCGAACATCTTTCTTTTAGAAAATTATTTCTTGCATATCTGCTGGTAGCGGGCTATTAAAAACGAATGGTTCGCCCGATACAGGATGTGCCAATGCTAAATGGACACAATGCAGTGCTTGGCGCGCAATGAATGCACGACTCCCACCGTATAATTCATCTCCTATTAAGGGATGTCCGATATGCGCCATATGTACACGAATTTGATGTGTACGCCCCGTATATAACTTTAACCGAATATGTGAATACGGCTTGTTATCTATGGAAAAACGCTTCAGTACTGTTACATCTGTATGCGCATATTGACCATCATTCCGTACTTCACGTTCAATAATACTCGTATCTTTTCTTCCAATTGGGGCAATAATTGATTGGTTCTCCACATGACCATGAACAATCGCTTCATATTCTCGGTGAATCGTTCCTGCTCGTTGCATCAATCCTGTTAAATGATGAATATGACGATGTTTCGCAATACATAGTAGCCCCGAAGTATCTCGGTCTAGCCGTGTTACAATATGCACAGTGGAGGCAATATGCTGTTGTTCAAAATAACCTGCGACAAAATTTGCTACACTCGCATCTGGATGCTCACGTGAAGGAATGGTACTCATAAAAGCAGGCTTATTTAATACTAGAAGTGTCTCATCCTCATAAACAATATCGAGAGCGCCCCGTTGAGGTATTAACCCATCACTCACTTGCTCTATCGGAAACTTAATCGTAATCTCATCTCCTACATGAAGAGGGTAACGTACATTTTGCTCCGTACCATTTACTAAAATTTGACCTCCCTCAAACTTAATTGCCGTTAGCGCACGTTTGGAAATACCAAAATCGCTAATCGCTTCCCGCAATAATTGTCCTTGTTGCTTCGCCATAAATGTGACAGTAAATCGCTTGTCCATAGTTCTCCTCACTTATTCATTCGAAACAAACGAGTCATGCACACGCTCCCAGAATGGGAATGGACGGAAACGGGCAAAACGAACCCGTTCATTTGCAACATTGAACGTAATGGATTTTACATCTGTTTGCGTAATTTGAATATGATCAATCGTCATATTGAATTTTTGATCGTTTACTGGTTTCAATACACAATTATGATGGGCTGGTAACACAAGTGATGATCCCACTGTACGGAATACACGATTATTAATGGAAGCCATCTCGGTAATTTGAAAGGCATTAAGCGTTGGATGAATAATAGCTCCTCCAAGCGCTTTATTATACGCTGTACTACCTGATGGAGTCGATACACATAACCCGTCCCCACGGAAACGTTCAAAATGCTTACCATTTAACTCTACATCCATCACGAGCGTCACATCTGGCGATTTAATCGTTGCCTCATTTAATGCCAAATAGGTACTTGACGCAGCATCATGACGATGAACTTGTACTTCAAGTAATGGATATTCGACAGAATTAAATTCTTTTTTAGCAATGGATAACACAAGCTTTTCTAATTCAGATGGCTTCCAGTCTGCATAAAACCCTAAATGCCCCGTATGAATGCCGACAAATGCCACTTTATCTAAACGATGTGAATAACGATGAAAAGCATGTAAAAGCGTCCCATCTCCACCGATTGATAATACAATATCCGGTTCTTCTTCATCAAGCATTAATCCAAAGTCTTGTAAATATGTTTTCGCAAGCTCCATTAATTCATTGGATTGCATATCTCGGCGTGATTGAATAGCAAACTTCACGAGTTTTCACGCTCCTTTTCTGAATTATTAAGTACTGCTGGATCTTCCTTATATTCGCTAAAATAAGCCTGTGCTTCCTGAATTTCACTACGAATTTGACTCATTTCCTCATCTAAACGGAACGCTGCTTCTGCGGCATTTTGCAAACGTTGCTTAATAATCTCAGGAAATTCCCCTTTATATTTATAATTTAATGAATGCTCAATTGAAGCCCAAAAATTCATGGCCAATGTACGGATTTGAATTTCTGCTACGACAATTTTTTGTCCCTGAATCGTTTCAACAGGATATTCAATGATGATATGATGTGAACGATATCCACTTGGTTTACTATGTGTAATATAATCCTTCTCTTCAATCACATTCATATCATCACGCTGACGAATAAGCTCTGTTACTGTTGTAATATCATCTACAAATTGACACATAATACGTACACCTGCAATATCTTGCAATTCCGTTGCTAATTTGTCAGAAGGCTCAAACGGTACCCCTTTTTGTAACGATTTATCATAAATACTCGCCAAAGGTTTTACTCTTCCCGTTACAAATTCAATTGGGGAGTTTGCATTCACAATGCCAAACTGTGAACGCATTCCTTTCAATTTCACTTTTAACTCATCTACCGCTTGCTTATACGGGCTTAAAAAAACATCCCATTGTCCCAAAATAATAACCTCCCAACACCGAAATAACTTTACATTATCTCATTAGCACGTCTTGTTTCATTATACTTCATTATTTGTTAAAATCGCTTGAAATGTGGCTTCTACTGCTGTCACAAATGATTCGCCGTAGTTGTCATTTCCTTCAATATTATAAATTAATGCCTCTAATTCTTCATAGAAATGAAGTAGTTCAATTGTATTTTCCCCTACAGATAAATATGGATTTTCACCACGCTGCACCATTTCTAGTAAAGCGGGCCACATGTCTACGCCAAAGCTTAAATAGCTAAACGCCCCATCTTCCTCTACAATATAAATAAAATCATGATGATCTGAGTCAACAATTACCTGTCCAGCAGGTATAATTTGAATAGTTGATGCTTCTTCATTTACACTAAATGTAAGCTTATTGTGTACATCAACATAATTTTCGACTTTATATACGTTACGCAAGTGTAAGTCTCCCTTTCCAGTCTTTCTTTTCATATTTTAACATACCACTTACGCTGATGCAGTGGACATTTTCGAAATACAATCTGGAAATATTGGCAGCCCTTGCAGAAAGGATACTTTAGATGAGTCAACAAATCGAAATTGAATTTAAAAATTTATTAACAAAAGAAGAATACAATCGTCTCCTCACATATTTCAATATTCAGCCTGAACAAATTGTACGCCAAGAAAATCATTACTTTGATACACCTAGCTACCATTTAAAAAATGCCTGGAGTGGCCTACGGATTCGTGTGTTACCCGACCACATTGAATGTACATTAAAGGAACGTTCTTCAGAACATGCTCATTTGGAAACAACCGATGCCTTAACAGCAGATATGGCAGCACAAATGATTCGTGGTCTTACATTTGCAGCACCCTCTGTTGAACAGCGATTACTTCATATGAATGTACCACTAACAGAATTACAACTATTTGGCTCCCTGATTACCAATCGGGTAGAGATAGATTACGAGGGTGGAACACTTGTACTGGATCACTCTTTTTATTTGCAATGTGAAGATTATGAAGTAGAATATGAAACAACCGATGAACAAAAAGGGCTTGCTATTTTTGAGCAGTTTTTAACAGAGCATAATATAGAAAAACGCTATGCAAAGAAAAAAATTGCACGCTTTACAGATGCTTTAGCACAACAATATGAATAAAGGATGAATAAGAACATGGATATTCAGGCTTTACGCACATTAATGGAAATTCAAACGATTCAATCAATTGGTGGTAGTAATAATGAAACGAACTCAGTCCTAAATTCCAACTCATCAGCTTTCTCATCTTTGATCGAAGAATTATTAGCATCTACCTCAACTGAGCAATCTTCACAATTAAGTAATTTACTCGGAAGTGTATCCGAAAGTTCAACAGAACCAAAGAATGTTGCGAACTATTTACAATCACTTATTTATGAAGGACAGTTAAACGTACCCGGGAGTGTACTGGAAGCACTCTCTGTACCGACGTCAACAACATCGGTAGAGGCTTCCCATACAAACTATAAAGAGGTAATAGAAGCAGCTGCAGCAAAATATAATATTCCTACGAAATTAATTGAGTCTGTCATTAAACAGGAATCAGGTTTTAAGCCAAATGCCATAAGTTCAGCTGGTGCCATAGGCTTAATGCAGCTTATGCCTTCAACCGCAAAATTTTTAGGCGTAACGGACGCAACAGACCCCACTCAAAATGTTATGGGTGGGACAAAATATTTACGACAAATGTTGGATAAATTCAACGGTGATATATCATTAGCACTTGCTGCTTATAACGCCGGACCTGGGAATGTCTCGAAATATAACGGAATACCACCATTTAAAGAAACTCAAAATTATGTTAAAAAAGTACTAAATTCATATAATACTTAATTTTTATATTATCCTTTTTTTACCACAAAGACGCTTTATTTGTGAATTTTCAGCGTCATTGTTAGAATAAACATAAAGATGTTATATAACGATACAGTATATAGTAAACGTATACTAAAAGAAGTGAGACATAAAGGAGTATCACCTATGAATCGAAAATACACGATTCCTTACGAGGAACTTGGTGCTGAAAAGCTTTCGGAGCTTATACATGCTTTCTATGCGCGTGTTGCAAAGCATCCACAACTCATTCCGATCTTTCCTGAAGATTTAACTGAAACGATTCGTAAGCAAATTCAGTTTCAAACCCAGTACTTAGGTGGGCCGAATTTATATACAGAAGAGCATGGTCATCCGATGATGCGTGCTCGTCATATGCCCTTTAAAATTACCCCTGATCGTGCACAAGCTTGGTTAGAATGCATGGCTGAAGCAATGGATGAGGTTGGTTTAGACGGAAAGTTTCGCGAAACATATTTCCAACGTCTTGTTTTAACTGCTCATCATATGGTCAATGCACCAAATGAAGATGAGGAGGGATTAGATGAATAGTGTTCAATTATTATCACAGCCTGTTGCACCTTCTATTGCACATAAACCAGTAGAGTTATATATTTTTATCGACCCACTTTGTCCAAAAGCATTTGCGATGAAGGGCATATTGCGCAAGCTGCAACTACAATATGAACATTATTTCACATGGCGTTACGTACTGAGTACAGAACTATCAGCTCTCAATTCTATAACAAACCGTATGAAAGGTTGTTTAAACGGAGCAGAGCTAGACATTACACACCCAGTCTTACCTTCAATCGCTATTAAAGCTGCTGAATTACAAGGAAAACGGGCAGGTTCACGCTACTTAACAAAATTGCAGCAATATGCAGCTTTAAAAACTAAAAACGTCAATTCCCATGCTACCCTTCTGCAAATTGCAGAAGAAATAGGCCTTGATATGAATGAATTTACAACAGATTTCGGATCAAAAGAAGCAGCCCGTGCCTTCCAATGTGATTTATACATTACAAGGGAAATGGACGTTGATGAAGTGCCAAGCATTGTGTTCTTTAACGAGTGCATTGAAGATGAGGGATTAAAAGTAAATGGTTCCTATCATTACGAGGTATATGAGCATATTTTACAAGAAATGATTGGCGAGGAACTTGTACCACAACCGATTCCATCGTTAGAGGATGTATTCAAACGATATGAACATTTAACAACTGCTGAAGTAGCAGAGATTTTCTCCATCGATTATGTTGCCGCAGAGCGTGAATTGAAAAAACGGATGCTCCAACAAAAAATCGAGCGTCTTATGACGGATGATGTTACACTTTGGCGTTTAAAATAATGATTGTTATACAAAAATCCAGCTAGCTATGCTAGCTGGATTCAGACTGTAGACAAACTCGAAAATTTCGAGTTTGTCTACAGTCTTTTTTCTTTATAAAATAAAATTAAAAGATATTCTTGAAAATAAAATTAGCACTTACTACTAGAGGTGATAGATAT
>NZ_JBDQZI010000023.1:0-31953 GCF_042920265.1 Lysinibacillus sp. KU-BSD001
CCATAAAAGAATTTGAGTAAGCTCAAATTTGCTGGCATCATGTTTGATGTCCAAAATTTTGTTTCTTATTCAGAAACGTTTATTGTTAACGTTTTGCTTGTTCAGTTTTCAAAGTTCATTTACGTCGCTGTTTTAGTAGCAACTTTTATATCTTAACACTCAAACACTTTCGTGTCAACAACTTTTTGAAAAGTTTTTAGATATCTCGTTTCGCTTCTTAGCAACTTTTATATGATATCATTTATTAACTGTTAAGTCAATATCTTTCTTAAGTTGTTTTTGTTGCGTCTTAACGACTTGAATAAATATATCATGTTGATAAGTATAATGCAAGACTTTTTAAAAACTATTTTAAAAAAGATAAAAATATCACTACTCCTATCCCCGAGAATCCTAATATCGTAACAGTTAAAATAGAAAATAAGTTGATTGTAATTTCTGTACCATAATAAGAAAACGCCAAATGAATAATATAAAGAATACAAATACTTAGTGCAAAGCGGAACCAAAATATAGACAGCCTTTCTAACCAAACACCCTTTTTATTCTTTCTTCCTATTAATAGAACAAAAAACAGCAACAAGCAAATAGCGCCGATTAAATACGCTTGCATATACTCTTCCCCCTCTAAACAGAAGTATATGCCTTTGCTGTTGCTGTTATTTCTATTTAATGATAACACGTCGAATACGCGCTTCTTTAAATAAATAAAAATGGATACCTTCTAACGCTTTTCGTTGAGCGATGATATCCAAATTATAATCATCCATCAGCTCTTCTAATACTTTCGCATTATGGTAATCTTCCTTTGTCTCTTTCATTAAACGAACGAGCTTATCATCGAATTCTTTTTTTAATTTTCCTTTACGAGTAAAGAACACCTCAATCACTCACCTTACAATTCGCGTCGACCTTCTAACGCTTTGGATAGCGTTACCTCATCCGCATATTCTAAATCGCCGCCAACTGGTAATCCATGTGCGATACGTGTCGTACGAATGCCAGACGGTTTCACTAAACGTGAAATGTACATTGCTGTTGCTTCCCCTTCAATCGTTGGGTTTGTTGCTAAAATCAACTCCTGCACACGCTCATCGTGCAGACGTGTTAATAGAGAAGCTACATTAATATCTTCCGGACCGACGCCATCCATTGGCGAGATCGCACCGTGTAACACATGATATAACCCGCTATAATCACGCATTTTTTCCATCGCAATGACATCTTTCGGGTCTTGTACAACACAAATCATCGATGGATCGCGTTGTTTATCAGAACAAATATGACAAGGGTCAATATCTGTAATGTGACCACATTGAGAACAGTATAGTAAATTACGCTTTGCATCAATTAATGCTTTAGCAAAATTAGAGACTGTATCTTCTTTCATTGTTAACACGAAAAATGCCAGCCTGGCCGCAGTTTTCGGCCCAATGCCTGGCAATTTCATAAAGCTATCAATTAATTTTGATATTGGTTCAGGATAGTGCATAATCACTACCTCCTAGAACGGAAGGTTTAAGCCTTGCGTGAATTTACCCATTGTTGAATTAGTCGTTTCCTCTACTTTTTTCAGCGCCTCATTTGTCGCGATAACAATCAAATCTTGTAACATTTCGATATCTTCTGGATCCACTACGGATTCATCTAAATTCACTTCAAGTACTTGACGTTGACCGTTCATGATAACTTTCACCATGCCACCGCCAGCTGTCCCTTCAAATTGCTGTTGATTTAACGCTTCTTGAGCTTCCATCATTTCTTTTTGCATTTTTTGCATCTTTTTCATCATGCCTTGCATATTACCCATACCACGCATATTCAATTCCTCCTAAAAGTTCAAATATTAATCTTCGACAACCTCAACAAAATCTTTACCAAATAAATTTTCTGCTTCTACCACAATCGGATCTTGTGATGCAACCGGCACAGCGTCTTCGATAAACAGCTCGGATTCCTGAACCGTTTCAGCTTGCTCTTGCTTCTTTTGATTTAAACCGTTATCTCGAATAAACTCTTCACGCAATGTGAGCCATTGTGCTTCTGGGATACATAGCATTTCATACGTTGTCCCAAGCTGCGATGCCAAATTGTGTGTAAAAACGGATGTAAATTCCCTGTTGTCGGCTACCATTTGACAATGAATATCATACTTGAATTTTACCACAAAAGCATTAGAAGATGCCGCAACAGGTTCTGCATCATTTAAAAGTGCCGCTTGTGATTTTTGAAGTAGTGCCAAGCTTTGAGCCCAAACCGATTTTATTTTTTGAATATCTTCTTTTGTTGCGATTTTTAATATTTCTTGAATCCGACCAATCGGCGCTTTAAAGCCATTTGGTGTTTTGGCTCGTGGACGTTCCTGCTTTTGTTGTACTACGTTCACAGGTCCGCCACCCGCTTGCAGTTGTTGCGTAAGCTGACGTACCATATTTTCTAAGGCACCAACTTTACTTTGGATCGCTGGATCAATCGTCGTTGTCCCAACTGAATTATGCTGCGCCATTTTTAGTAAAGCTGTTTCTAAATAAATTTTTGTATGATGCGAAAAGCGCATCTCTTGCTGTGTCTTGGCTAGAATATCGATAAAACTATAAAGCGTATCTGGTGTATAACTGTTCGATAGTTCGATAAATCGCTCTTCAGGTGAAACGATTTGTAGTAAGTCTGCTAAGTCCCCGCCTGTTTGCAGCAGGAGCAAATCACGGAAAAACGTAATTAAATCCTCCGCTAGTCGGAGCGGCTCTTTCCCGTTTGCAATCAATTCTTCTAATAAGGAAAGAACTTTTGCTACATCCTTTTCAAGAAGCGCTTGCGAAATAGCACAAAACACATCTTGGCTAACCGAACCTGTCACAAGAAGCGCATCTTCTGCCTTCACCATCTCACTACTAAACGACACAACTTGATCCAGTAAACTAAGCGCGTCACGCATACCACCTGCAGCAGATTGTGCAATCACCTTTAACGCTTGCTCCTCAAATGGTAAGTCTATATCTTCAAGCACTACTTTCATGCGCTCTAAAATATCTTGGGTTGATAAACGTTTAAAATCAAAACGCTGACAACGTGAAATAATCGTTGCAGGCAATTTATGTGGCTCTGTTGTAGCCAAAATAAATACCGCATGTTCTGGTGGTTCTTCTAACGTTTTTAATAGCGCATTAAAAGCACTTGTAGAGAGCATATGCACCTCATCAATAATATACACTTTAAAACGTGCAGCAGCTGGGGCAAATCGTACTTTTTCAATAATATCGCGCATCTCTTCTACACGAGAATTAGAAGCCGCGTCAAACTCAATGACATCTGTATGCGAACCTTCTGTAATGCTTAAGCATGTTGCACACTCATTACACGGTTCATTGGCAGGTGCATTTTCACAATTTAAAGCTTTAGCAAAAATTTTCGCTGTACTCGTTTTCCCTGTTCCACGTGGACCCGAAAACAAATACGCATGTGTTGTTTTGCTAGCTAGGAGAGCATTTTGCAATGTTCTTTTGACATGTGTTTGACCTGACATTTCACGGAACGATTGTGGTCTATAAACACGGTAAAAAGCTTGATATGTCAACGTTCCCCTCTCCTTTTCTCATTTTAAGTCCATATATATAGTATAGCATACATTGTAGCGCTTTACGGTCTTGAACGATGATGGATTATTTCTTGTAGCTCGCTTTATCGCATAGGCGGAAAAACGCCGGTATACTTATAAATAGGAGTAAATAAAAAAATACCTGCTCCTCAATTGGATCGATCACCTTAAAAGAATCCAGGGCAATCATTGCCCCAATCCAAGCGCCTAATGTATATAAAAATTCCCAAGTTATATCGTAAAGATGCGGCCACTTCTTTTTTACTTTTCCAAACAAGCTTGACTCAGAAGGCTCAAGCGAACCATCAATATAAATAATAATCCGTTTATACTCTGACACCACTCGCCAAGAAAGTAGAAATAACAAAACAGTAATAGCCCATGTGATAGCTGGTATATTAAAATATTGCCACTCGATATTCCGATAGCCTACTGTTACAAGTGCCGCCAGACTAAATGAATAACCAACCCGCCTAAATAATGATTCGATGATGCCCATCTACTCTCTCCTTATATGTTCAACAAATATAGCTCACGCTAAAATAGCGCAAGTTGATAGCTAGCTTCGCTTATGTAAATACGCTTGAAAGCTTTTCTTACAACAAAAAAGCACTCGTCTAAATGACGAATGCTTGAATTGGCAAATTAATGCCGTGCACCTTTCTTTGACAGCCGCACATAAGCGTTACTCTTGTCGCCAGCTCAGGTTAGGCTACCCCGCGGCACATGGGTAAAACCACTTAATGCTGCTTCCTTCCGGACCTGACATGGTTCATGGGTACCCATTGCGCAGGACCCAACCGTCAACACTACGTGCAAGAGGCAGGCCAAACATACGGACAGCCTCGAAAAGGACTTCAGTCTCGCTAGAGCGGATTGCGAGTTACAGGGCACCGCTACCTCCCCACCTAGCACGGCAATACTTAGTATACTAATACCACATTAAAAATGCAATGAAATACTATATACAAATCATGAAAAATCTATCATAGCGGATTAAATCTCCCAATTTACCTTTCGTTATGTTAACTTCCTAGCTCCTTTTAAACGTGCAGGGACAACAACAGAAGTAAAGCTTCCGAAATATGTAGCATTCCTCTCCTCTTACTTATGGTACGCCGAAAACAAATGAATCGCTATGGTTCTTTTTGAAAAAGAGAACACCTTCTTTTTCAAAGACTAGCAATACAAAAAAATGAAGCGTATCCTAACATTTTCCCGAACTTTAATAGCAGAGGGAGAATTTTTACTTCTCAAATGAAAGCAAATTGGATAATTCGCGCGCAAAGTGGCAGGAGATTAAAATACATTTATATAGGTAGCAATAGACAAGGTTTCACGTCCATTCTTTATCACAGTCAACTATAAACAGTCTTCTTTCTAAATTAAATACCCTTACCTAAAAAATCACAAAAAAATATTGACTTATATTACTGTACATGATATATTGATTACTGTCGAAAAGATAACTCGACACAATACGGAGGAATACCCAAGTTCGGCTGAAGGGATCGGTCTTGAAAACCGACAGGCGGGTTAAACCGCGCGGGGGTTCGAATCCCTCTTCCTCCGCCATTCTTTTGAACTTACACCGCTTTGATAGCGGTTTTTTTATTTTCTAAGTGCTGTAACATACATGTTACAGCACTTTTTTATTTCTATTTTAACAACGGTCATGTAAAAATAAAACTATACGGGAGGTGTTACATTGGAACACGTGATTAAAATTCAAAAATCCCCTAGCCCATTCTTTGTAACTTTGCTTATTGCACTTTTAACAGCAATCGGTAGTGAAATTAAAATTATGCCATTTGATGAAGCACCCTTCCGCTTTGGCTTAGGTAGTATCATTTTCTTTTTAGCTATCCTTGTTCGCCCTGTTTCTATTATAAAAGCCGGCATCGCTACATCTATTACTGTCTTTTTATTTCGTACAGGACTCGATCTCTTACTCTATAAACAGTCATTTCAACTATTTGAACATATTCCGGCTGCTTTATTTTACATTACATTTGCTATTTGTCTACGTATTGTCAATATAAACAATATCCGTACACGACCATTTCACCTTGGGCTTTATGGTGCTTTGTTTGAAGTCATCGCCAATACCGTGGAACAATTATCGATTACTGTCTTTATTACAGGACATTTTATCACCGCACATGAATATATGCTCTTTCTCGCTGTCGCCATTTTACGTAGCTATTTCGTCGTCGGGTTGTTTAGTACACTCGCTATTTCGGAACAAAAAAAACGCAACGAACAACTGTTAAGTATCGGTGCTGACCTCTATGTTGAAACGCTCTATTTACAAAAGTCGATGGAGCAAATTGAAAAAATTACAGCTAATGCCTTTGATTTATATAAACAATTAAAATCTGTAGACCACACACTGAGCTTAAAAGCATTAATACTCTCCCAAGAAATTCATGAACTAAAAAAAGACTCGCAACGTATCTATGCGGGACTCTCGAAAATTACTACAGCCGAGCGTTCCGATACGTATACCGTTTCTGATTTATTGCGCTTTATTACACAATCCAACATGCGCTATAGTGAACATTTACACAAAACGATTGATTTTGAAGTAATATTAAATGAAGATTTTCATACAAAAGAACACATTCTACTTCTTGCCATGCTTAATAATATTGTAGCAAATGCCATTGAAGCAATTGATCAACAAGGAATTATTAAAATTGAAATGCTAATGACAGTAGCTAACACAACTTTTATAATCGAAAATAACGGTCCACCTATTCCAGAATACGTATTACCTGTTATTTTCGATCCAGGTTATACAACAAAATTCACTAAAGAAGGCAATCCTTCTACTGGTATTGGACTTTCCCATGTACAAACAATGGTACACAGACTTGAAGGAGTAATCGATGTTTCAAGCAATGAATCAACCATTTTTACTATTATCATTCCTACTTATAAATTAATATAAAGGAGATCTCTATGCGCTATTTTATTATAGATGATGACCGTGCAAGTCGTATGATGCTTATCCATATTATTAATGAATCGATGTTAGGTACAGTTATTGGGGAAGCATCACATGGGGAAGAAGCCATTCCGCAAATCTTAATGACACAGCCTGATTTTGTGCTAATTGATTTACTTATGCCTCATTTAGATGGGATTTCGACAATTGAACGATTACATGAACATCGCTTTCAAGGTAGCTTTATTATGATTTCACAAGTTGTCAATAAAGAAATGGTAGCGGAAGCTTATGAAAAAGGCGTTGAATTTTTCATCCATAAACCGATTAATAAAGTGGAAGTTCAAACGATTCTCCGTAAAACAGAAGAGCAGCAACGTTTAAAGAATTCTATCCAAGCGATTCGTCAATCGCTCACCAGCTTTGAGGTAACACAAAAACAAACAAAAAAAACGGTTCGTGATCATATTCAATTGATTTTAAACGATATGGGGATTGTCGGTGAGGTAGGTAGCGAAGACATTACGAAAATTGTTGAACTACTTATATCCGAAAAACACCACTTAGCGCCTCTCCCACCGTTAAAAGAGTTATACGAACAGTTAGCGATGATTACAAAATCCACACCAGATGATATTGCAAAAGAGAGCAAGGCGATTGAACAACGCATCAGACGAACGATTTTAGCAGCAATGATTAACCTAGCCAACTTAGGGATTGTCGATTATACAAACTCGGAGTTCGAATACTATGCGCCGCGCTATTTTGATTTAACAGATATTCGTCAATTGATGCACCAAATTGAATTAAGTGGGGAAAGAAAAGCAAAAGTAAATATAAAAAAATTCATACAAGTCATATATTCTGATATTTTACAACGTCTAGATTAATCGGATTTTGTCGGATTTTGTCACCCTCTTATATGCTAAATATAGGCTTGACCTAAATTTAAGCATAAGGGGGAACTTTTTTGAAAAAGTTTAAAATTAGTTTAGCTAGCCAAATTTTAATCGGTCTTATATTAGGGATCGTTGTAGGTGCTGTTTTTTATGGGAATGACAATATTCAGACATACCTGCAACCAATAGGGGATATTTTCCTTAATTTAATTAAAATGATTGTGGTACCGATTATTATATCGACATTAATTGTAGGTGTTGCCGGAACAGGCGATATGAAGCAATTAGGTCGTCTTGGTGGTAAAACATTAATTTATTTTGAAGTTATTACAACAGTTGCGATTGTTGTTGGTTTACTTGCAGCAAACATTTTCCAACCAGGTGCTGGCATTGATATGAGCGAATTACAGCAATCGGACATTTCTAGCTATGTTGAAACAACAGAAGCACAAGAAGATCAAGGACCACTACACATTTTAGTAGATATCGTACCGAAAAACGTCATCAATGCAATGGCTGAAGGCGATATGTTAGCCATTATTTTCTTCTCTGTCTTATTCGGTCTCGGTGTAGCAGCGATTGGTGAACGTGGAAAACCTGTATTGGCCTTCTTCCAAGGAACAGCCGATGCGATGTTCTGGGTAACAAACTTAGTAATGAAATTCGCGCCATTTGGGGTATTTGCACTCATTGGTGTAACCGTTTCCAAATTCGGATTGTCATCCCTCATTCCACTTGGCAAACTAGCGATTTTAGTTTACGGAGCGATGTTCTTCTTCGTGATTGTTGTATTAGGAATTACAGCAAAAATCTTTGGTATTAATATTTTCAATTTAATTCGCATGATTAAAGACGAGCTTTTACTAGCGTTCTCTACTTCTTCTTCAGAGACGGTATTACCTCGCATCATGTTAAAAACAGAAAAAATGGGTGCACCAAAGGATATCGTATCCTTCGTTATCCCAACAGGCTACTCATTTAACTTAGACGGCTCTACGTTATACCAAGCCATTGCGGCTCTTTTCATTGCCCAAATGTATGGTATTCACCTTTCGATTGCAGAGCAAATTACATTAGTCCTTGTATTAATGGTAACGTCAAAAGGTATTGCCGGGGTTCCTGGCGTATCATTCGTTGTACTTCTTGCAACATTAGGTACTGTCGGTATTCCAATTGAAGGTCTTGCGTTTATCGCAGGTATTGACCGTATTTTAGATATGGCGCGTACAGCTGTAAACGTAGTTGGTAATACACTAGCAGCACTTGTAATGGCGAAGTGGGAAAAACGCTTTGATAATGAGCAATTTGCTGCTTATCAAGCTGAAAACTTAAAAAAAGCATAATCTAAAAATGCTATGTACAAGCCTTTATGAAAATGGGACAAGTCTCACTTTCATAAAGGCGTTGTTGTGAAATAAATTAGAACACATTTGAACTGTATATCGTAACACTAATTACAAAGAAAAGATGCGCAGAGTCCTCTGCGCATCTTTTTATGCTTGTTCAGTAGTTTTTGAATAACGTTTCGTAAATAACAATGCAAAATAGCCTAAACATAATGCTACGCATGCTACGATATACATACCTAAAATCGACCAGTTATACAATAAGAATGATGTATCACCTGTAGAAATAGCTGCTTTGAACGCTTGCACAGAAAATGTCATTGGTAAAATGGCATTAAATACATGTAGCTGCTGAGGTACTAACTCTAATGGGAATGTACCCGCGCTCGTTGTTAATTGCAAAATTAAAATAATGATGGCAACAAAGCGTCCCGGATCGCCCATCACAGATACTAATAGTTGAATCATCGCTAAAAATGTAAAGCTTGTAATGATACATGTCCCCATAAATACGATTAAATTATCAACTTCTAAACCTAGCCCACCGATCACGACTGCCGCTGTAATTGCGGATTGAATAATACCGACTACTGCTAACACGGACACCTTACTTAAAAACCACTTAAATCCACTCGTTGGACGAGTTGCTGGCTCTACTAATGGGAATACGATGGATACTAACAGTGCCCCAACGAATAGCCCTAATGAAATAAAGTATGGGGCGAAACCAGATCCATAGTTTGGCACATGGTTAATCGATGATTTTTCCACTTCAACAGGTGCTGCCAACATATCATAGTGATCGTCTGATGCATTAACATCTACTTTGTCACTTGCATTTGATAATTTTCCTGCTAACGTTGATGTGCCATCTACTAACTCTTTTGAACCGTCCGCTAAAGTAGTCGCACCTTGCGATAGCTCACCTGACTTCTCTGCTAATACGGTTGTACCGTCTGTTAATTTTACAGATCCACTTACTAATTGATTTAAGCCGGCTGATAAGTCATTCGCACCTGTTGCTGCGCTATTTGTGCCTGCTACAAATTGTTGTATGCTTGAAGCTAACGTTGCATTTCCTTCCGCTAAATTTGTGGCCCCTGCTGTTAATGCGGCTGATTTATTGATTAATTGCTCAACACCGGCTGCAATTTGTTGCTGTCCACTATTTAATTGTGTGGCACCTTGCGATAGCTCAGCAATATTGTCATCAAGACCCGCTGTATTTGTAGCTAACTGACCTAAGCCTCCACTTATTTTTGTACTGCTCGCCTGAAGCTGTGCGAGTGATTGTGCTAGCTGTTGCTGGTTTTCTTCAGGTAAGTTGGCCATCATCGGCTGAAGTGTTGCGATTAACTGTTCGACACCGACTGTTACACTTTCAGAGCCAGACGCTAAAGTAGCAATGCTATCATCAAGACCTGCTGTACCAGTTGCTAGCTTTTCTAAGTTGGCTGCTAAATTGGCTTGCCCTGCAGTAACAGTTTCTTGCCCCTCTGCTACTTGTGCTACACCATTCGTATAATCCGTTACACCTTGTTGTAATTCCCCTGCACCTTGAGCTACTGCATTTGCACCATCAGCTAATTGTGCTGCACCATTTTGAAGCTTTGTCACACCTTCTGCTAATTGTACCGCCCCATTTGCTGCAGATTGAGTCCCTTCTTGCAATGTTTTAGAACCATCTGATAGCTCAATCGTACTTGCCGCAAGCTGTTCTAAATACCCCTGTAAATCGTCGGCACCGTTTGCAATTTCTTGTGCACCTTCATCTAATTTACCTGCACCGTCTGCCGCTTCATTGAAGCCATCACCTAATGCGGTCATAGAAACAAATAATTTTTCCGCATATGTTTTGGATACTTCTTTGTTTACTTCCGCCTTAATTCGATCCATTGCCGTTTCACCTATTTGAGCACTTAAAAAGTTAAAGCCTTCATTTGGAATATACTCAAGTGTTAACTTTTCTGGATGCTCATTAAGCAATGTTGTGGCATGCTGTGAAAAGTTTTCAGGAATTTTGATTAAAATATAATAATCACGTTCCTCTAATTGCTTCTTAGCCTTGTCAGCATCTACTTCAATAAATTTAAATTGCTCACTATCTACTAGCTTCTCGGTCAAAGCATCACCTAGTGCAAGTTGCTCCCCGTCTAATTCAGCGCCTTTATCTTCATTTACAATAGCTACTGGCATGCTTTTTAAGTGTGCATAAGGATCCCAGAAAGCCCATAAAAACATCCCACTATATAAAACGGGAATAAATAAAATGGCAATGATGGAGACGAACATTTTTCTCGTCTTGAAAATTTTTAACCATTCTGCCTTTATCAAATTATCATCTCCTAAAAACTATATGACCAATTTTGTCATTCGGTCATTTTAGTGTATAAAAAATTCGTTTTCCTACGAAAACAAATTTTTATGGGGCTGTTGCAATGCCTCTGAATAACGTTTCTTTAAAAAGCGTCAAAATATCATCTTCGTGTAGCGCTTCCTCATGTGTAAGTTGCCAATCCACAACCATTGCTAAATACGATTTCAACAATAAATACGCAACAAGCTCCGGATTACAAGGGCGAATTTCCCCCTTCTGCATGCCTACCCGAATACGATCCGCTAAAAACGTCACGATTTCCTCTTCAATCTTTACTAACATTTGTTTGACAGCAGGCGTTTGAAGTGCCTTTTCTTCTTCTATTAGCTTAGCAAACAATAAATGTTGCTCTCGGAATTGAAGCATCTTCATTAACCCATTATGTGCATTATCAATAAAGCTTGCTTCTGGTCGTAACGTTCGATCTGCTTCCACCTTCATATCGCGAATCATGGAAATGACGACTTCTTGTAGTAGCTCTTCTTTATTCGTAAAGAAATTATAAATCGTCCCTTTGCCGACATTTGCAATTTTCGCTACCTGCTCCATCGTTGTTGCCTTATAGCCAAACATGGAGAAAGATTTCGTAGCCCCTAGTAATATTTCTTGTTTGCGATCCACTCGTATCCCCCCAAACAAAAATGACTAAATAACCAATTTGGTCATCCAGTCATTATTATACACAATTTTTTATCTTGTGCAATATATTTGTTTATTATATTACTACAAATCTCTAGGTAAAAGCATAATGCATGCTATCAAATCAAAATAGCTTGAGTCAAGGAATACTCAAGCTATTTTGCTATTCAGCATTTATTTTACGACTTTCGCTAAATACGCACGGATTGATTCTTCGCCGTTTGCGAGTGCTTCCTGTTCACGGGCTTCATCTTTTGCTACTTTTGCTTCTGCACCGGCTGCAATGTTCTCTGCGTCAGCTGCTGGTACAACGATGACACCATCGATATCACCAACAATCATATCACCTGTATTTACAACGACCCCACCGACTGATACAGGTACACCCACGGCACCACCGCCATGCTTATTACCAGCTGCAACCGTTGTCCCAAGTGAAAAAACAGGGAAGTTAATGGCACGTGCAGCAGCTAAATCACGAATAACGCCGTCTACTACAAATCCTTGCACCCCGACTCCTTGTGCTAATTGCATCACAAAGTCGCCCGCTACTGCGCGATTTGTATTGCCTTTTGCATCAATAACTAAAATATCCCCTTTATTTGCCTTGCTAATAGCTTCTAGTACCGCCCCATTTTCGCCATCTGGTAAACGCACTGTTAATGCACGACCAGCAATTTTAAAATGGTCTGCAATCGGTTTAATGTCGGCTGCCACATTTGTATGTCCACCTGTCGCATCCGACACCGCTGTTGTTGGTAATGCTAGAAAACGTTCCTCAATTGTGATTGTTGTCATCTTTTCATCCCCTAGAAAAAATTCTTTTACAAATAACGAAATATTTGTAATTATAAAAATAATAAATGAAAATTCTTATTTATTACAATATTTTTTCGTTAATGTATTAAATACCGTTATAAATCATGTAAATTCGTGATTAGTTGAACATGAAGGGGGCTAGTATGAATGAATAAATTAATTCGAGAAGAACTAAATGAACAGGGGGAAACCATTTATAAGATGGCTACGTTTGATATTGATGTTATAGCTCGAGCAACAGGGGGGTTAGCACCGACGATCATTTATTTACACAATGATCAAGATATTACCGATGAAATTCGTGCATTACGCTTTCACTATGAAAATCCGGCTTCATTTATCGAGGATTACCCTGCCTTTCAAGCGATGCTATATCAAAAAGAACAACAAGCGATCAATGATTTATATGAGTCCTTTAGCATTAAGCCGAAAAATCTATCTACAGGCAAGCAAATTTTATGGAGCTTCGGAGTCATGTTCATCATTATTATTCCGTTTATGATTGCTGCCTTTATATTAAAATAATGACTTCTACTATGAACAAATGACCGTTCATAGTTTTTTTTGATACAAGTGTTATAATAGGTTGTATATTTTTTTGCAAAAGATAGGAGAGGTTCTCTTGCTTTTTAACTCTTTTGTCTTTGCTTTCGTATTTTTACCTATTGTATTTTGTGTTTATTTTTTATTAGGTAGATTGAAAAACAAAGACATTTCTACGTTATTTTTAGTAGCTGCTTCACTTTATTTTTATAGCTACTTTGAAATTAAATTTCTCTATTTAATTTCTTTTTCTATGGCCTTTAACTATGCAATTGGCTATATCTTAATGAAAGCTACATCGTACAGAAAAGGGATTTTATCAGTCGGGATTATCTTCAATATTTGTATACTTGGCTATTTCAAATATGCTGACTTCTTCATTGAAAACTATAACTGGATTTTTGATCAAAATTTAGATTTTCTGTATTTAGCTTTACCGCTCGGAATTAGCTTCATTACATTCCAGCAAATTGCTTACTTAGTGGATATTTATCGTGGCGAAATCACCCATTCGAAATTATCATCTTATATGATTTTTAGTACGTTCTTCCCGCAGCTGATTGCCGGGCCTATCGTCAATCATAAAGATGTGATGCAAGACTATGAAGATCCAAAGAAAAAACGCATTAACTGGGAGAACGTATCGAAAGGATCGTTCATTTTTTTAATTGGTCTTGTAAAAAAGATTGTCATTGCGGATACGTTTGCTCTTTGGGTAACAGATGGCTTTAATAACTATACGGATTTAACCTTTACAGAAGCGTGGTTCGTCATTATTGCGTATACCGTGCAACTGTACTTTGACTTTAGTGGTTATTGTGATATGGCAATTGGCTTGGCGCTTATGTTTAATATTCATATTCCAGTGAACTTTAACTCACCGTATAAAGCACGCAACATCCATGAGTTTTGGAGACGTTGGCATATGACGTTAAATCGATTCTTAACAAAGTATGTGTACTTCCCTCTAGGGGGGAGCCGTAAAGGTGAAATGATTACGGCATTGAATATTATGCTCGTGTTCTTTATTAGTGGTTTTTGGCATGGTGCTGGGTGGACATTTATTATTTGGGGAATGCTACACGGGATAGGATCCGTATTTTTACGCTTCATTAAAAAGTATACGAATCTTCAATTTCCGTTTTTATTTTCATGGTTCGTCACATTTCTGTTCATCATTTTAGCACGTGTTTATTTCCGTTCAGAAAGCGTTGCCCAAGCACACCATATCTTTGGTACTTTATTTACACCGGATGTAACAAGTGTGAAGGCTTTTCTCACAACACCATCTGCTATTTTTGCGGATGCAGCAGCGATTGAAGTCGCGGGCTATGCACTGAACACACCATTTATTTTAATTGGCGGATTAGTCATCATGCTAGGGATTTGCTTCTTTGCCAAAAACTCGATTGAACTATTACATCATTTTAAATTTAATTGGCCCCATATTTGGTTTGTACAATGTTTAGCTATCCTTTTACTAGCGACATTATTCTTTGTAAAGAAAAGCAGTGTCTTTATATACTTTAACTTTTAGGAGGGATGTTCATGAAACCACATATTTGGCTTCTAAAACTCGTGTTGGTCAGCATTGTTGTTCTTGGAATCCCTGTTGGCGGTGTAATGGCCTTTAACTACTATATCGACCCCCTTTGGAACTTTGACCATAGCCATGAATATAATGATTTTCAGCGTGGTCATAATGAACGCATTCAAAAAACGAACTGGATTAATTCACACCATTTCGATTTTGATAGCTTAATGATCGGGACAAGTCGTACAACGTATATCAATGCGTCAAACTTTGAAGAGCGTGTATTTCATTATGGCTTGAGTAGCTTGCATATTACGGAGTATTTAGATTATATGCAATATGCACAAAGCAAAAACCCAAAAGACTTTGAAACAATCTATATGGAACTAACCGTACGTTCGCATGATTTATTTTATAGTCCTGAATTCAGCAGTGCAGAAACGTTTTTCTCACAATCTGAGGACTCATTTTACCCAGTGACGAGCCTATTTTCAAAAGACACATATGACCGTGCTAAATTCAACTATGATATTTCTAAAAATAATTATGCCGGTATTCCACGAACATATGACCGAAACCTGGAAGTAACGACATCCTACGTCGGAAAAGATATTGGAGAACGCATTGAATTTTTCAAAAATCAGCTGACAGAACGGGACGCAAATGGCCCAGAATGGATATATGACCCAAACTATCGAGGTTATTTAGAAGAAATTAAAGCAGCATTTCCACATTCGAATTTTGTCGTGTTTACCGATTTAATGCCAGCGGAGCGTTTGCAATTAACAATCGGACATCCGCAAATTCAACCGACCTATAAACAATACATTACCGATATTGTGGAAGTATTTGGAACTGTTTACTCATTCCATCAGTATAATGATGTGACAAGAAATCATGCCAATTTCTTTGATTTATATCACTTCTATCCTCCAGTTGGAGACTTAGTCGCAAAAGAGCTCCAAAAACGCGAACCTTCTGAATTACTGTATGTTGTAACAAAAGATAATATCGATGAATACTTTACACAACTAGGAATTTAACAAGAGGCGTATATGTAATCTAGCTATTACATATACGCCTCTTTATTTGTTATAAGTGAAAAACAACTACTACTTTATTATTTTTACAGATGTATTGATTATACAAATACTAGTTGATTGGAGCGGAGGTGACTCGACTCCAGCAGGAGAAAGATCAAAGGCTAAAGTCACCACGTCCTGTGGCAACGCCTTTGTGAGCAACATCATGTTGCCCCGAGCTGAAAATCCATTTCTTTCGGCATTAGCCGAAAGAAATTAGTTGAAGCCGTGCCTGCGGAAAGCGAGTCAGCCGTAGTGGAAATCCACGTATTCCAATGTTCTCTTTAACAATAAGAGGTAAATCAACACGCGTGTTATTTTTATTCATATCCACAAAGCAAAAATAAAGTAAAAAACAACTCATAAATTACATAATATACCATATCATTGCTTATTTTAATCAAATAGTATATAAATTTCTTACATAATTATTTATACTATTAAGTAAACATATGCAATGGTCCATCGTTGCAAGCAAGCATCACATAATAGTAAATACAATGCTTTTTCACCCTATTAACACTATGTCATCAAACACATTAAGGGGTTGATTTTATGAAATTATTGTCTATGATGGCAGTACCCATTGAGCAACCATTAATTCCGCTTACATTAAAGAAACAGCCTCGTAATTATTTTTTTGATCATGTGACAAGGTTTAATCACTATGAATTTTCCGAGAAAAATGAGAACTTTGATATTTTAAAAGATGATTTAAACCAATGGTACTTCATTGATAAAATGCAATGCAATAACTTGCAACAGTTAAAAACGTTTCGTCAAATTCATCCAGAACCAACTGCTTTATATAAACATCTACCACTAACTGATATGTTAGAGCAGTTTAATTTAGAGCTAGCCGTCTATGATTATAATCAAGCATTTGGGCATGTATTATGTGTAACAGACAATCTTGATTCCATCCCTTTGCATACACAAATGCGCCTTGCCAACTATGCTTCTGAAAGTGACCCACTACTCACAACAGATATGCATTATTTTAATACGATTGAAGAAGGGGCACGTACACGCTTTATCGCAGGGGTGGAAACACGTTCTTTTGCAACCATTACGGAAAGCCGACATTACGCAGAGGAAGTATGGGAAAAACAACTTGGCATTACGTACTTAAAGCTATTTTTATATTACAAACAGTATAACAAAATTCCCTCTCATCAAATGATGGCAAAGGTTTTGTGTAATCTATTTGCCTCTACAAAAGCACTGAACAATACCTCCAACAAGGCACTCTATAAAAAACTAGCGTTATGAGGAAAGGGAGTGTCCGAGAAGTAATTCTGGGACACTCCCTTTGCGCCGAGGATGGTGGAAATTTTATTTCTACCACCGCAGAAGCACCGCCTGCAGCGGATATTTAACATAGGAACGAAGCACTGTCCGTAAAAGTAACACTTTTCGGACAGCCCATTTCTTTCGCCATAACCTTTATCTTACTTTCGGAGATGGGCTGTTTGCTTTAACATATAACCGATCCGTTCAATAATGTCTTCCACTTGCTCTGGATTTTTTAGTAAATCATAATCATTAATATTTAGGCGTAAAACAGGACAAGAATTAAAGTTATTAATCCAATTTTCATAGCGCTCGTGCATTTCATACCAATAATCATTGGATGTCTGTTGTTCCATGGCGCGACCACGCTCTTGAATACGACTAATAATATCTTCAATCGGACCTTCTAAATAAATGAGTAAATCGGGGTGTGGGAAGTATGGTGTCATGACCATTGCATCGAATAAATTTGTATATGTTTCATAATCTGTCGGGCTCATTGTCCCTTTATCGTAGTGCATTTTAGCAAAAATCCCCGTATCCTCATAAATCGAACGATCTTGAATAAAGCCGCCGCCATATTCAAAAATACGTTTTTGCTCCTTAAAGCGCTCTGCTAAAAAGTAAATTTGTAAATGAAAACTCCACTTTTCAAAGTCTTCATAAAATTTATCTAAATACGGATTTGTCTCTACTTTTTCAAATGATGTACGGAAGTGTAAACCTTCCGCCAAAGCTTTTGTCATCGTCGATTTCCCTACGCCTACCGTACCAGCAATTGTAATGACTGCGTTTGCGGGAATGCCGTACTTTTCACGTAAATTCATTGCTCTTATATGCTCCTCTTTATTAACTTTTGCTCAACGAGTTGTAAAATAGCTTGTAGATCTTCTTCGCGCTCGACAAAATCAAGCTCGTCCCCATTTAACTGAATAACAGGGATTTCCGGGTGCATCTTTTCAAAATGACCAATAAACGCATGATAATCATTTGCAAGCTGTTCTATATAATCACGTGAAATCATCTTTTCCACATCACGCCCACGCTTAGCAATTCGATTCATTAACATATCTGTGCTCGCATGCAGATAAATGACCATATTCGGTACAGGCATATCAGCGGTTAAAATATTGTAAATCGCTTCGTATTTATCGTATTCAGAAGATTTTAATGTACGTTTCGCAAAAATTAAATTTTTAAAAATATGATAATCTGCCACTACGGCTGATTGACTTGCTAAAATATGCTGCTTGATATCCGACAATTGTTTATATCGATTACACAGGAAAAACATTTCCGTTTGGAAGCTCCACTCATCGATATTTTCATAGAATTTCCCTAAAAACGGATTCTCTTCAACGATTTCCTTTAATAGATGGTAATGATAGTGTTGTGCAATCGCTTTGGATAAAGACGTTTTCCCAACACCAATCGGACCTTCTACTGTAATAAACGGCATCGACACTAGAAGCTCCCCCTTTTATTTTTAATCAGTGCTTTTCATTTTAACATAGTTGCGAAACAAGCAACAAAACAAACTATTCCAGTTTTATTAAACGCAATGTTCGAACTATTATCGAGACATTCAATCAAACGTAGCATACACTTCCTCTTGTTGTTGCTCTAGTTGTTGTATTTGTTCGTCCAATTTTTGCTCTAATTTTTCCCGTTCTACATCAAAGCGGTGCTCGATTTCCTCTTCCTTCTTTAAAAATTCCTCATAAAGGCGTTCTTGCTCTTCCTCTGCTTTTTCCTCTACTTTTTCAATTGCTTCTATCAACTGATCTTCTAACTTTTCATAGCTCGCTTCTGCTGTTTCTTCGAATGCATATAACTCTTCTTCAAATACTTGTTCAAAATCACTGAGCTTGTCCTCTAGTGTATCTTGTACTTGTTCGATATCCTCTTCGAACTCTTCATTTATTTTTTCGAGATCGTCTAAAAATTGTTCACGTAAACGAATGAGCTGCTCATAGTTTGAAAGAGCCGATTTTTGTGCAGTACTAAATGTTTCAAATAATAAGCGTTCTTTTTCCAGCTTCTCTTGTAAATAGGATTCCTTTCGGGTACTTATTTTTTGAATCCACTGCTGTTTTTGCTCTTCCTGCTTTTGTAATAACGTCTCTCGTTTATTTTGAAATAATACATGAATTTGTTGCTGCGCTTTTTCACTATTGTTTTTAAGTTCTTCTATTTTATGAATCGTAGATTTCTTTACATCTTCTACTTGCGATTCGTACCTTATTTTTAATGTAGCGAGTACATTGTTTGCATTTTTCTCTAGCATTGCTAGCTTTCCCTCATAAGCAATTTCCAGCGATAGTCGTTCACGTTGAAAATAAGCATCTGCTGCTACTAATGTTGTAAATTGTGGGTGCATCTTTCTATCCTCCCTTTCTTTCATCTTACCATGAGTTACTATTGGAACAAGCATGTAAGCAATGCTACACTGTTGGGAAGGAGCGATTAGTATGAACGTATTTGAACAAGACCGTCAGTTTATGCAACTGGCACTAGAGGAAGCACAAAAAGCGGGTGCACTCGGAGAAGTACCGATTGGCGCAGTAATTGTACATAAAGGCGAAGTGATTGCAGCTGCATCCAATTTACGTGAAACAACACAAAATGCCGTGACACATGCCGAGCTCATGGCAATCCAACAAGCATGTGAAACATTAGGGAGCTGGCGTTTAGAAGAAACTACGCTTTATGTCACGCTAGAGCCTTGCCCGATGTGTGCAGGAGCCATTTTGCAGTCCCGTATTCCCCGTGTTGTATACGGGGCACGTGACGTAAAAGCGGGTTGCGTGGATTCGTTGTACCGGTTATTGAATGATGCTCGTTTTAACCATGAATGTGATGTAACAGAAGGCGTATTAGCCGAAGAATGCGGACAAATTTTAACAGACTTTTTCCGCGCATTACGCGAACGGAAAAAAGCCGAGAAACGAGCACGGAAAGCAGCCGAACAAATAACCGATACAAACCTTGAATAACACTACTGAAATAGCAACTTCTTTCGAGAGGATTGCTATTTTATTTTTCATCTATTTAAAAGAGGCTCAATGCACATCTTTGTTACTCCGAATCGTTTTATCGTATATTGAAAAAAGCATAGCTACCTCTATGCACTACAGTAAATACATTTACGTCAATGAAACCCATCTTTCCCTTTTGTTATTTTTCGAAAGAATGTAGAGAGAAAGTAAGCTAAAGGAGCAACAAGTCATGTCGGATAATCAATATTTATACCCAACCAATCTAATCAACCTATTTTCAACAGCTCAAGTTGAAAAATGGCAGGCTAAAGAAAATATTTTCACTTTTAAAAAAGGAGACTTTATTTGCACACCTGGTCAATTATCGGATTCTATTTATTTAATTGTGGAAGGTCATGCTCGCATATTCCATATACATTTGGAAGGAAAAGAATGTGTATTAGGGATTTTATCAGAAGGTGATTTAATTGATTTACTACAAATTTTTTCCGATAAAGAAAGTCAATTGTTTGCGAAAGCCTTAACTGAAGTGAAAGTCATCGCGATTCCAAAGAGCGAAGTAAAAAAAGAAATTCAGCAAAATCAAGAGTTATTAATGACTTTGCTTCACTATTTTTCAAATAGACTACAGGAAACCATTGAAATTTTAGAACAAGTAGCTTACGGAAAAGTAGAGGAACGGCTACTCTTTTTATTAAACAAATTAGCAAATAAAGAGGCTCTATCTCAAGAGTGGTATCCTTTACCTGAATTTCTCACACATAGCAATCTCGCTGGCATGATTGCTTCCACAAGAGAAACGGTAACATTTTTACTGAATAAATTGATCCAAACAGGAAACGTCAAACAAGAAAATCAACGTATTTGGATTAAAAATGATAAAGAAATATAGCGTATGTAAGGAGGCTTACATACAGCTTACGTTCGATTGCTGTACGATCTAGGTGAAATAACTATTAAGGAGGATCTAGCATGAATGAAATTTCACTAGATATTGTGCAACAAACAGCAAATGCATTAAAAGAAAATCCGCATTTAAAAATGAAAGATTGGCATGCTCATATCCAATGGCAAACAGGCGTTCAAAATAAAGTGATGATCCGTCACTTTGATTCATTTTTGATGGATGAACCAGAAACATTAGGGGGTACAGATCAAGCGCCTAACCCTGTCGAATACCTAATAGGGGCAGCGGGAAGTTGTTTTGCTATTACGTTTGAAGTAATGGCCAGTCAAAACGGCATTAAATTAGAAAGTGTAGATGTTAAAATTGAAGCAGAATTAAATGCAGCAGTATTTCTAGGGATTGAGGAGGGCGATGGGGGCATTTTAAATCCAATCATCACTTTAACAGTAAACGCTGATGCTTCTAAAGAACAATTAGCACAAATTGCAAACATTGCTTTATTAAAATCCCCTGTATTAAACAGTCTAAACAAAGAAATACGATTAGAAATTCAATAAAGAAATATTATTTCGACTAGCCGGACGTTCCACGTGAAAACTTAAGTAGTCACATCGTAGCCTCCGTGCTTCGCCACAACCTACACAGGAGCTAAAATAGGCACAACCTGTTTTAGCTCCTAATCCTAGCGTGCTACTGCAAAAGTGAATATCTCTTCCTATTTGAAAATTATTTTCCTCGCCTAAAATAAATCCTTTTATTTCCATTTACATGTGTGCCACAAACATAAAGTTAATACAGTCAATTTATCTAGTCATTATTTAAGTTTTTTTCTAATACAATCTTATGCCGTCCTTTAGCATCAATAAATGTCTCAAGTACATCAAAACCATGTTTAATATTAAGCATGAGCATTGTTTTTCTTTCATTTCTACTATATGTACGTACTCGCTGATACCCTCGCTTTTTACATTCCTCATGCTGTGCTTTCATTAAAATACTTGCAATACCACGGTTCTGGTATGCAGGATGCACACCCCCTAGCCAACTATAAAATATCCCTTCTTCAACTTCATAACCGAGCTTAAATCCTGTTACTACACTACCTTCCATACTGACAAACGCAAGAAAACCTTTTTTATTATCTAGTTTACTTTCTTTCAATCTATCTCCTTCAAATACATGCTCATGTACTACCTGTATGCCATCTAAGATTTCTCTAGGTATACTCTCAAATGTTAAAACCTCCATGTTCTCCCTCCAATTTGTAAGAAAAGAGCATTCGTGCTCACTTAGCTGCTCCTGCCGCTTACGCTTTCGTCGCAAAATAAATTTTGGCGCGAATGCCTAGACACTCTTTAAACTAAAAAAAATTTATACTTTCTTATCTTGTAAAAAAAGGGTCTCACGTAAATGTGAGAACCCTTCATCTAATTAGTTTGTAGGCAGTGGACTGTTTTCCCGCCCATATACGGTACTAACGCTTGAGAAATTTTCACGCTTCCGTCTATCCACTTGCCTCTGACGCTTCGCTTTCGAGGCAGAGCCGACTTTGTTTATTTCGGTGCTATCACTGTTTTCCCGCCCATATACGGTACTAACACTTCAGGAATTTTCACGCTTCCGTCTATCCACTTGCCTCTGACGCTTCGCTTTCGAGGCAGAGCCGACTTTGTTTATTTCGGTGCTATCACTGTTTTCCCGCCCATATATGGTACTAACGCTTCAGGAATTTTCACGCTTCCGTCGGCTTGTTGATAATTTTCTAAAATCGCGGCTACTGTACGACCAACGGCTAACCCTGAGCCATTTAACGTGTGCACAAATTCTGGTTTCGCCCCTTGTTCGCGGCGGAAACGAATGTTTGCACGGCGCGCTTGGAAATCTTCAAAGTTTGAACAAGAAGAAATTTCGCGATACATATCTTGTGTTGGGAACCAAACTTCAAGATCATATTTCTTCGCAGCTGTAAAGCCAAGGTCAGAAGTGTTCATTAATAGTTTGCGGTAAGGTAAATTTAATAATTGAAGTACTTTTTCCGCATGACCTGTTAATAGCTCTAATTGTTCGTAAGATTCTTCCGGCTTTACAAAACGGACTAACTCTACTTTGTTAAACTGATGCTGACGAATTAATCCGCGTGTATCACGACCAGCTGAACCTGCTTCTGAACGAAAACAAGCGCTGTATGCTGAAAAACCTTTTGGTAGCATGTCACCATCTAAAATTTCATCGCGGTAGAAGTTTGTTACCGGTACTTCAGCCGTCGGTGCCATGAAGTAATCTAAGCCTTCTAGCTTGAATACGTCCTCTTCAAACTTCGGTAACTGTCCTGTACCCGTTAAAGAATCACGGTTAATGATGACTGGTGGTAACATTTCCTCATAACCATGCTCCTCCGCATGTAAGTCCATCATAAAGCTCATTAACGCACGCTCTAATCGAGCACCTAAACCGCGGTAAAATAAGAAGCGGCTACCCGTTACTTTCCCAGCACGTTCAAAATCTACTACTTCTAAATCTGTTGCAACATCCCAGTGCGGTTTTGGCTCAAAATCAAATGTTGGTTTCTCACCCCAAGTGTAAACTTCTACATTATCATCTTCTGTTTCGCCAACCGGTACAGATTCATGCGGAATGTTTGGTAGGCGCATCATCATGTAATCAAATTTTTCTTCTACCTCACGAAGCTCTGCGTCTAATGCTTTAATTTCGTCGCCCACTTCACGCATACGTGTGATGACTTCTGTTGCATCTTCTTTGTTGCGTTTCATGACAGAAATTTGCTCTGATACTTTGTTACGCTCTGCTTTTAACACTTCTGTTTTAGCGATTAATTCACGACGTTTTGCATCTAACGCTTCGAATTCATCTAAGTTCCCTAAATCTTCATTACGTGTAAGAAGCATATTTTTCACTTCTTCAAAATTATCACGGACACGTTTAATATCTAACATTTTTTCAACCTCCAAATAAAATTTACTAATGGATGAATAATGAAAAAAACACAAAAAAGCCCCCATCCCACAAAGGGACGAGAGCTACCCGCGTTGCCACCCTAATTGAACAGTTGCCTGTTCCACTTATCAAATAACGGCTTCATTGCCGGCCTGCGCCTACTTCTCATTCAGCGAGGCAACTCCAGGACGGATTCACAAGTGCTTTTATCAGCTTCCACCGACCGCTGACTCTCTAGAAAAAACGTGCTTGCTACTATTTCCTATCATCGCATTACATATTTATAAATTTAACCCTAATGTACTATAGGTCATTCGATTTTGCAAGTTCTAGTTATGACCATTTTGTTATACTGTTTTTAACAGAAAATAAACAAGTCAAGGAGATTAGAAAATGGACTTATTGTTTTTAACGCTCGATAAATATGATGATAAACCGCTTTACGAGCAACTGTATTTAAATTTAAAACAAGCGATTATTCAAAAAAATATTGCTGTCGGTACAAAACTCCCTTCCAAACGAACATTGAGCGATTTTTTAAATATTAGCCAAACGACGGTAGAACTTGCATATGGGCAACTACTTGCGGAAGGCTATATTATGTCAAAACCACGCATTGGTTATTTTGTGGAGGAAATCGATGAATTACCCTACGTAGAAAAAGTAGCAGCGCCAACAGTAGCCCAAATAGATGCGCCTCGTTCTTACCAATATGATTTTTCACCTAATAAAATCGATGAAGAGGGCTTTCCATTTCAAATATGGCGTAAATACGCAAAAGATATTTTCGATGAGTCATCCAAAAATCTGTTGCAAGCCGGACATCCTCAAGGAGAACTCGCACTTCGCCTAGAAATTGCACGCTACTTGTATGAATCCAGGGGGATTCAGTGCAGTCCAGAGCAAATTGTCATTGGTTCCGGGACAGAACAGCTACTCCCAATGATTTTACGTTTATTTGATGAGGATGCGAAAATTGCACTTGAAAACCCAGGTTATTCAGCGATTCCAAAAGCACATATCCAGAGTCGCGCGATTCCCATTTCAGTAGATGTAGATGGGATAGTTGTGGATGAACTCGAAAAAAGTGAGGCACACCTTGTGTATATTACACCATCTCATCAATTCCCAACTGGGGCTGTCTTATCAGCTACCCGCCGTACACAACTATTAAAATGGGCAGCGCAAATGCCAGCACGCTACATTATTGAAGATGATTATGATAGTGAGTTTCGTTATATCGGAAAGCCAATCCCTGCACTCCTAGGGCTCGATCAAGGAGAACGTGTCATTTATATGAGTACATTTTCAAAATCCATTATGCCTTCATTGCGTGTCGCTTATTTAGTATTACCGCTTTCCTTGTTACCAAAATATAAAGAGGTATTTAGCTATTATTCAGCTACTGTACCACGCTTTGATCAGCATCTATTGGCTAATTTTATGAGCGATGGGCATTTTTCCAAACATTTAAATCGTATGCGGAAAATTTATCGAAAAAAGCATGATAAATTGATTTCGGTTTTCTCAAAATATTATCCAGAGGTCATCATAAGCGGGGATAGTGCAGGGATGCACATATTATTATCGATCCCGCATCATCGTTCGGAAAAAGAGCTACAAGCTTGTGCTGTTCAATCAGGACTCTACATCCAACCGATTACACGTTATATGCTTACACCGCTTTCTTATCAACATCCTACGTTTATTTTAGGATTTGGTGGTATTCCATTAGACAAGATTGAAACATCTATCCATGCGCTAATGCAGGCGTTTTATGAGACAAATTCCACTTTATAATGCTTTACCCAATGATGCAGCTGCACAAAATATGCAAGCAATTGAGGCCCTGCCATTAACTGACCAAACCAAGGCTTTTTAAAGGAAGTGCCACCTGTTGTGAGTAATTGTTGCAGCTGTTCTTTATCAAAAAACTCATATAAAATACTGGATGAATCTGCTAAGCACTCTGCCATTAATGTTTGCACGGCTTTTGTATAAGCAGGGTGATACGTTTTAGGGTATGGATTTTTCTTCCTCCATATAATTTCCTTTGGCAATAATCCTTCCGCTGCTTTTCGTAAAATCCCTTTCTCATGTCCCCCCACTGTTTTTAATGCCCACGGAATATTCCAAACGTATTCCACTAAATGGTGGTCTGCAAACGGTACACGTACTTCTAAACTTGCTCCCATACTCATTCGGTCTTTACGCTCTAATAAGGTTTGCATAAAGAACATATTATTTAAATAAAACAATTGCCTCCGTTCTTGCTCCTCTTTACTTTCGCCCTCCACGACTGGCATTTCTATTAGAGCTGCTTCATATGTTTCTGTTAAAAAACTTTCTAGCTGTAATTTTTGTTGCCAAGATGTGTTTAATAATGATTCACGTTCTTTAATAGAACGAATCCAAGGGAAATGGCTAGTCGGGGCAAAAAACCACGGATACCCACCAAATAATTCATCTGCACACTCCCCTGACAAGGCCACCGTAAACTCTTTTTTGATTTCATGACAGAATAATAAAAGAGAACTATCAATATCAGCCATACTTGGATAGTCTTTTAATTTCATCGCATCCAATAGTGCTTCCACTAATGATTCTTGAGATAAAATTACTTCATGGTGTTCCGTTTTAAATTGATTACGCATTAATTGAATCCAGTATGCATCGCGCGAAACTTGGAAATCGTTTTTCTTAAAAAACAATTCACTTTCTTCAAAGTCAACTGAATATGTGTGTAGCACACTTCCACTAGCTTGATACGCATTCGCAGCAATGGCTGTAATATAACTGGAATCAAGCCCCCCTGATAAAAGTGTACAAAGGGGTACATCACTAACTAGTTGGCGCTCAATCGCCGCTTTTAATAACGTTCGAACTTGCTCAACCGTTTCTTGCTCACTATGTGTATGTGCCTGATCTTCCACATCCCAATAACGCACCATTTTTTTCTCATGCGGTGTGATGTATAAATAATGTGCTGGCTTTAACTCTACAATGTCTTTAAAGACTGTTGTACCTAAAATACGCGATGGTCCGATGCTCAGTAATCCAGCTAGACCTTGCCTATCTACTACAGGCTTTACACTGGGATGGGAAAGTAGCGCCTTTATTTCCGAAGCAAAAGCAATTTCATCTGGTCGTTCCGTATAAAATAATGGCTTTACACCTAAACGATCCCGACATAAGAATAATGACTTTTCTTCCTCACACCATACCCCAAATGCAAAAATGCCATTTACATATAACGGGCAGGCTTCTCGCCATTCAATATACGCAGTCAATAATACTTCCGTATCAGAAGTTGTGGAAAACGTATATCCTTTCTCTTTCAACTGATTTCGCACGTCGTCTGTATTATACAGCTCACCGTTGTAAACAAGCGTATACATACGGTTCCCAACCGTTTTTTGCATTGGTTGACGACCGCCTTCTAAATCAATAACAGCAAGACGCTGATGACCAAGTACGGCATTCCTTAGATTCATCACATTCATCTGATCTGGTCCTCGATGCACAAGCGTTTCTGTCATAGCTTGAACAACATGCATTTGCTCACCTATTTCATTACGCCAATTCACCCAACCGGTAATTCCACACATTTTCTCACTCCTTCTGCTTTAGCTTATGTATGAGGCAAATAAAAAACACACAATCCTATTCGGAAATTGTGTGTTTCTTATGTTCATATAAAAATTAGAATAGACCGCCTACAAATCCTGTTACACTCCCCCAAAGGTTACCAAAGAAATTTCCTACACCTTGGAAGAATAGAGAAACAGCACCAGCGCGCTCTACATCGCTTGTTGTTACAACGTCGACTGAAAGCTCCGTACCATCAATAAAACCGTAATCAGCGCCTTCTTTACGCTCTACCACAAGCTTCCCAACAACAGTACCTTCTTTTACTTCTGCTTCCAGCTCTTTTTCATCTAACACTAATTTAGTAGTATAGGCATCCTTATCACTCGATTTGATCATAAAGGATAAATCTTGTTTTGTCGCAATACCTACGCTATCTTCTTTCCCTTTTGTAACAGGGATTGTTTTTTGATCTTTTATTACATAGTCGGCTGGTACCAACTCTTGTTTTGTGAACTGACTAAAACCATAGTCAAATAGCTTTGCTGTTGCATCAAAACGGGCTTTACGGGAACCAACACCTTGTGAATCAACGGCTTTCATGACAACCGAGATTAAACGTGTACCATTACGCTCTGCTGTTCCTGTGAAACAATGGCCAGCAAATTCCGTTGTACCTGTTTTTAAACCATCTACACCTGCATATTCAAATACTAAACCTGGTAACATGAAGTTCCAGTTTTCCATTTCAATTTCATCATCTGTCCCTTCACGGAACATCTTTTTCGCAATTTTTGATGTTTCTAATACTTCTGGGTGATCCTTTAATAAATGATACGCCAACTTCGCTACTGATTTTGCAGGCATTACGTTTTCATCTTCAGCACCTGTACCAGCTGGGTGCATGCCATAAAGGTTCACATTATTTAAACCTGATGAATTAACGAATTTATACCCTTCTAAACCTAGCTCTTCTGCCTTCGCATTCATTAATTTAACAAATTCGGTTTCTGTACCTGCAATTGTTTCTGCAATGGCGATTGTCGCTGCATTTGCACTATAAATAGCCATCGCTTCATATAATTCACGAATCGTATATGTGCCATCCTCCCTAAGTGGCACGTTACTTAATGCACGGTCTTGAGATACTTTGTATGTATACTCCGTTATACGATACTCTTGATCCCATGAAACTGTTCCTTCTTTAATCGCATCTAATAGCAAATACTCCGTCATCATTTTCGTCATACTTGCAATACCTAAAGACGTATCTGCATTTTGTTCATATAATATCTTTCCTGATTCAGCATCAATTAAAATTGCTGCATCTACTGTTAACCCTAAATCTGTTTCCGCACTTGCTTGCGACATGGGTGCAAGCATACTTACCATTAAAAGCGGAATCATTAGTAAACTAACAATTTTCTTTTTCACAAAGCTACCTCCAAAATTCTAGTGTCATCCTCGACATTTTAACATAAACACCGTGAAGTGCGTTAAGTTCCTAACAAAAAACACTCCTTTACCTTCTAATTTTGACGGTAAAGGAGTGGAAAAGTTCCAATTAATCTAAAGAAGCATCATTTCTTTAATATCTAGAGATGTATACTACGGCGTTGAGACAATGCAAATCTGCTTTCCTCTACTCAGCCGATATAAATACAACTGCCCTTTTCTATAAAAACATTTTCATAATCATTTCTTTTTATGAAATTGAGTAGTTTGGTGATTCTTTCGTAATTTGTACATCATGTGGATGTGATTCACGAAGACCTGCACCTGTCATGCGGATGAATTGTGAGTTTTCGCGTAAATCTTGTAAGTTCGCTGTACCACAGTACCCCATACCTGCACGAACACCACCGATTAATTGGTGAATTGTATCAGCTAATGGACCTTTGTAAGGAAGACGACCTTCGATACCCTCTGGTACTAATTTTTTCGCATCTTCTTGGAAGTAACGATCTTTTGATCCTTTTTCCATTGCACCTAACGAACCCATACCACGGTAAACTTTGAAACGACGACCTTGGAAGATTTCTGTTTCACCTGGTGATTCAGATGTACCAGCAAGTAATGAACCAAGCATTACAACGTGTCCACCAGCTGCTAATGCTTTTACGATATCACCAGAATATTTAATACCACCATCTGCAATGATTGATTTACCATACTCACGCGCAACGCCCGCTGCATCATATATAGCCGTAATTTGTGGTACACCAACACCTGCGACAACACGTGTTGTACAAATAGAACCAGGGCCAATACCTACTTTTACTACATCCGCACCTGCCTCAAATAATGCACGTGTACCTTCAGCAGTTGCTACGTTACCAGCAATAATTTCAAGCTCAGGATAAGTAGCACGGATATCTTTAATTGTATCTAATACGCCTTGTGAATGACCGTGTGCCGTGTCAATTACGACGATATCTACTTGTGCTTCTACTAGCTTTTGAATACGTACCATTGTATCTTTTGATACGCCCACAGCTGCACCGACTACTAAGCGACCATGTTTGTCTTTTGCTGCATTTGGGAATTCAATTACTTTTTCAATATCTTTAATTGTAATTAAACCTGTTAATTTGCCTTCATCATCAACAATCGGTAATTTTTCAATTTTATGTTGCTGTAAGATTTTTTCTGCATCTTCTAATGTTGTGCCAACTGGTGCAGTAATTAAATCTGACTTTGTCATTACATCATCAATCTTTAAAGAATAATCATCAATAAAACGTAAGTCACGGTTTGTGATAATCCCCACTAGTTTTTGATCGTCCATGTTATTTACGATAGGAACACCCGAAATGCGGTATTTACCCATTAAATGCTCTGCATCGAATACTTGATGCTCTGGTGTTAAGAAGAAAGGATTTGTAATAACGCCATTTTCTGAACGTTTTACTTTTTCTACTTCTTCCGCTTGTTCGTCAATGCTCATGTTTTTATGGATAATACCAATACCGCCTTGACGCGCCATTGCAATCGCCATTTTCGATTCAGTAACTGTATCCATACCTGCACTTACCATTGGGATATTTAATTTAATTTTGGGTGTTAGCTGCACCGATAAATCAACATCTTTCGGTAATACCTCTGAATGTGCTGGTACTAATAATACATCATCAAATGTTAAACCTTCTTTAACAAATTTCGTTTCCCACATTTCGAAAAATTCCTCCTACGTAAAAGAATATTATTGTAAGGTTAACAACGTCGACAGTCGGTGTCAAGAATCTTAGAAAAGAAAAACAATTCAGACTATTGTAAGCCCTTCCTTATATATTATTTACCACTCTAACGTATTTTAATTTAAAGAATTATACTATTACTTTACTAAAGTAAAATAGAGAATAAAGCATAAAAATATGTTTAATATCACTCATTTTTATTAGTTAATAAATAAACAAAAAAATATTTCCCAAGAAATGATTCTATATAGAAGGCATTTGTTTTTAGAATCACAAAGAGTATTTGAAATAGGTAAATTCACTACCTTTGTTAAATCAGTCGACTTTTTTAACTCTAAATTTTAAAAACCGACTATATATCTAGATACGTTTAAAATATATAGTTATTACTTAAGCTCTCTCTAATTCATAAAAATATATGCTTTTATACCAATTATCCTTTTAAATTAAGGACAGACTTTGAGATTAAACCAAATAAAATAGTCCTTTTTCTTTTTTAGAATATCAGTTACTTTATCTCTAGAATATAGAAAAGGACGTGCTAGACCTTTTCAGCTTACTATAATGTAGATCAAAAGATATTATCATAAAATGCTATATTCTTAACTATCACATCTTCATATATTTATCAAAATATACTATTAGCTAGCACTTTTTGCTCCTACTAAAAAGCGCTGTTTATAATTTCCCCATGGATTACGTTATCTTCAAATAACAAAATTAATATTAAGGACAAAAACGCTAAAGTGCCTACCAATCTCCTACATGCCCGAGAGAATCTCAATAAGTATTGCTTATCATGCATAGGAGAGAGCCTAAGCATCATGAGGGAATAGCGCTTTCACCTACACATAGATGATTTTTACAATATAAAAATTTTACTCTTTCCTAAAAAAGAAAAAAGACCCGATATCATCGAGTCTTTTATGTGCCTAGCGACGTCCTACTCTCACAGGGGGAAGCCCCCAACTACCATCGGCGCTAAAGAGCTTAACTTCCGTGTTCGGTATGGGAACGGGTGTGACCTCTTTGCCATCATCACTAGACTATGGTCGACCTTCAATACACGGCGTATGACTGTGTGCTGAAGCTCTCTTGGTTGAAAGAAGTTGTTCTTTCAAAACTGGATAAACGGTGCATTGTGCAAACAAAATGTGGTTAAGTCCTCGACCGATTAGTATTCGTCAGCTCCATGTGTCGCCACACTTCCACCTCGAACCTATCTACCTG
>NZ_JBDQZI010000024.1:0-30189 GCF_042920265.1 Lysinibacillus sp. KU-BSD001
CCCATTACGCAAGTAAGTAAGACCCCTGAAAGACGATCAGGTAGATAGGTTCGAGGTGGAAGTGTGGCGACACATGGAGCTGACGAATACTAATCGGTCGAGGACTTAACCACATTTTGTGAATTGCACAATGCACCGTTTATCCAGTTTTGAAAGAACAACTTCTTTCAACCAAAGAAGGAACTTCGCCTAAGAACGCAACATCGTGTTGCAACGGCGAAGCCAGCACATCCATGTGCAAGTCTAGTGATGATGGCAAAGAGGTCACACCCGTTCCCATACCGAACACGGAAGTTAAGCTCTTTAGCGCCGATGGTAGTTGGGGGCTTCCCCCTGTGAGAGTAGGACGTCGCTAGGCATTATACCCAGGAGGATTAGCTCAGCTGGGAGAGCACCTGCCTTACAAGCAGGGGGTCGGCGGTTCGAGCCCGTCATCCTCCACCATTTAGAGCCTTAGCTCATTTGGTCTTAGGTTTTATTCCTATCCCTATAGAGCAATGGCCCGTTGGTCAAGTGGTTAAGACACCGCCCTTTCACGGCGGTAACACGGGTTCGAATCCCGTACGGGTCATCTAAAGTATGTAGCGATCGCTACATACTTTTTTGCATTTTGCTGAAATCGAAGTGAGGGCTAGCGGTTGTGCAAGTTCTTTAATGCTAGTGATATAACAATGTGGTGTATCACCGTAACTTAAGGTTGACTTCTTTTCCAAATGTATTGCCCAAAAAGAGAAGTAGCTGGGCCATTTCAGATTAACGCGGTGTTGATCACGAAGGTGTTGCTGCTGTGGCTTTGCTTTCGCGTAGATAAATTGTCGTAGGATATGGTTCTTTCCTTTATAAACTCAGTCTAGGGTCTCTTCTAGTATGCTAATCTTTCAGTTGTGCAGTAAAGGGAATAGATTGTTTCTGCATAAAATGGTATGGCTATCAGGTATCTTCGTCGATATACGCGTAAATTTAAAGAAGAGTCTTTCCTTTTCGCCGTAGCTCATTAGGAACAGGAGATACAAACAGACCGCTCTTTAGTCTCTGTGCAGGCTGTGGCAAAGTACGGAGGTACGATAGCACTAAAAAATCGTGCTTATCATCTACTGATATTTGTGTAATTAACTCATCTAATCGTATTGTTTGAGGAGAATGGTCAGTGTTTAGCGGTTATAATATAGTGTTTTTGATGGCACTTATTTGAAGGATAGATAAAGCTCTAGAGTAGACAAATCTGCGACAACTTCTAAAATCACATAAAAAACCCTCCACCGTACGTTCCGGTAGAGGGAATGAAAACATTGGTATATCAAGCTTCTTAATGGCAAAAGCCACATTGCCGTAGATATATAGAAAGTTTTAAACCACACTCCTCAAAGTGGGTGTCCGCATAAGTTTTCCTGTTTATCCCGAGGTCAAAGGAGCTCGGGCCCGCCATTCCAACTTGGATATAAAACTCCCTGTTACAGTATAAAGGTTAAAACTTAATATTACACGTACAACGTAGCTTCGATTATTATTGTATGTTAAGTTTTTAAATTGTGCAAGTAAGAGCAAATACAGAATTTTGTCAAACGAAAGGGTGCACTTTCTATGTAGTAATTAGTGGGGAGAGTGTGTTTGTATGGAAGGGTAAGCATACTTGAAAAAGTGGTAAAAAGCATGGGGAAATCGGGATTTTAACCATAAAAAAAGCCTTCCATTGCTTTTGGAAAACTTTGCTTATCGTTATTTACTTTTTAAAATTTCCTGAGTCAACGTCGTAATATCGATTTGTGTTTTTTCTGCCATCGCATCGCGTAAAATTTCATGACGGAAATAATGCACGCTATTTGGTAAGGGCAAGTCGAGTAATTTGGATAGGGCGCTTTGATACATATAAACGAACTCTTTATCTGTATTGCCGCGTTTTAACTCAGCAAATGCTTCGTAAAATTGGTCGAGCTTATCCGCAAATTCAAGCAGGCGACCTTCGATTGTAGCATCCTTGCCTTCTTTCATTCGTTCAAAGAAAACAGTTTGGAAATTAGGTGGTATTTCTTCTAATATAAAATTTTCCATCATCTTTTCTTCTACGACTGCAAGCATTTCTTTTAATTCCGGACTTGCGTGTTTGACAGGTGTTTTAATGTCGCCAATAAATACTTCAGCAAAATCATGATTAATCGTTTTTTCATAAAGTGACTTCCAATTGATTTGGGCACCGAGCTGTTCTTCAAGTGTTGCAAAAAACATGGCGTATTGTGATACTTTCCAAGAATGGGCTGCTACGTTATGTTCCTCAAACTTGAAACGTCCTGGCGCGCGGATAATACGTTCTAAATCATTTAAGCTTGTAAAAAAAGTATGAATACCGATAAAAATCCCTCCTTTTAAATGTATCGTACTATATTAAATTCCCTTACGGAAAGAAATTTACACAGTTTAAGAAATTTTTTATCGTATATTTACAATAGAGCGCAATGGAAAGGGCATGTAGTCAAAAGTAACAGCGGTAACGCTCCGATCACAACTAAGAAGGAGGTGTCTGGAAAGTGACACCTTCTTCATTTTTACACTTGTACGTCCACTATTTGCCCTTTGTAAGGGTGCTGAGCAGTTTGTTGAGTAGACATGTCATTTAACATTTCAATTGCACCAGCTGCTCCTTGATTCATCGCTTGGTCTAAAATTCCCATTTGAAGTGTTTGTTGAATTTGTGCGACTTGCGCAGACATAAATGAATTAATTTCCATTTCATCCCCTCCTTTTTCTATATATCGACCAACTATTTGTATGTTCCACCAAAGTACTCCTAAATATCGCATTGTAGTGTGTTTTTTTCTTAACGTGGAAGAAGTGATATTTATCCGTATTTTACAAGCATATTTCTCGGATTTTTATCCCATGCTTAGAAAGGTACCTATCGACTTGAATTAGTCGAAACAATATTTTGTAAGTGGAGATTTATCCCCACTTACTAAAATGATGAAGGAGGCTTTTTATGCATAAGTTTATCGTAGTAGGGACAATGGTATTTCTGATGGCAGGTTGTTCTTTATTTCAACAAGAGGAAGAAGAGGTAGTGACAGTGAACTCTTCAGAAACTGTAACCGCAACGGCAACTGCGAAAATGATGAACAGTAATGGGGAGGATGTAGGGGAAATTAAATTTACGCAAACCCAATCAGGTGTTGAAATTTATACGAACCTAGTCAACTTACCACCTGGCAAGCATGCCATTCATATTCATGAAGTAGGAAAGTGTGAGGCGCCAACGTTTGAATCAGCAGGCGGACATTTTAATCCGGAGCATAAAGAACATGGCACTCAAAATCCAAAAGGGCCACATGCAGGGGATTTACCGAACATCGATATCGGGCAGGATGGTACAGCAGAAGTTCGCTTTGTGACAAATGAATTATCGCTAGAGGAAGGAAAACCGCATTCATTATTTGATGAAGATGGCAGCTCTATTGTGATCCATGAAGGACCGGATGATTATAAAACAGACCCAGCTGGTAATTCAGGTGCGAGAATTGCTTGCGGTGTTATTCAATAATTGATTGCAAGAAGGGAAACATGTGCGATAATCGTGCATGTTTTATTTCGTGAGAAAAGATAATATTTGGTTTGAGTAGAAATGCATATTGTATTAATTTTATGCACAACATTAAATGATTTTACATGTTCATTCTCGTTTTTTTGTTAATTTTCTCTCTAAAGTTTCTATTCTCTTTATTGTCTCTTTTCAGTATTGTTTGACATTTGTGTGTTTATCTATGTAAAATAAAGTCGTATTTGATTTTTATAGGGGGATAGATACAAATGAAAAACAATAAATTTTTATTGTTCATGATCTTAAGCGTATTTGCACTAATTTTAGCTGCATGCGGTTCAGGTGATGAGGAAAAAGAATCAACTGGTAGTAGCGATGAAAGCGCTAACAATGAATCGACAGATTATGGTGTAAAATATTTAAGTATTTTAACGGGTGGTACACAAGGTACGTATTATCCACTAGGTGGTAATTTTGCGGAGTTAATCTCTAGCGAAACAGGCGTTACAACAACAGCTGAAGTGTCACAAGCATCAGCAGCAAATATGACAGCTTTACAAAACAATGAAGGCGAAGTGGCATTCGTACAAACGGATATCGCTTACTATGCAACTGAAGGTATTGAAATGTTCGACGGGCAACCAATTGATACAGTTTCAGCTTTAGGTGCGTTATATCCAGAAACAGTTCAACTTGTAACATTAGCTGACTCTGGTATTAAATCGTATGAAGACTTAAAAGGTAAAAAAGTTTCTGTAGGTGCGCCAGGCTCGGGTACTTACGCAAATGCTGAACAATTACTAGAAATCCACGGTTTAACAATGGATGATATTCAAGCGCAAAACTTAGACTTCGGTGAATCAACAGATGGTATTTCATCAGGTCAAATCGATGCAGCATTTATTACAGCTGGTTATCCAACTGGTGCGGTTGAAGCATTAAACGCTACAAAGAATGTATATATCGTTCCTGTATCAGCTGAAAAAGCGGATGAGTTAATTGCTAAATATCCATACTATGCTGTAGATGCGATTCCAGCTGGTACTTACGGTCTTGCAGAAGAGACACCTGCTGTATCTGTACTTGCGATGTTAGCTGTTAAGAAAGACCTTTCAGAGGACTTAGTGTATGCAATGACAAAAGCTATCTATAGTAACACAGATAAAATCGGCCATGCTAAAGGTGCTTTAATCAAGGCTGAAACTGGTTTAGATGGTATTGGTATTGAAGTACACCCAGGTGCTAAAAAGTACTTTGACGAAGTAAACAAATAATTTGGTAAAGGTTGTTCTAGAGGCAACTGCTTCTAGAGCGACTTTCATTATTATGTAGGGTCGAGGAAGTTGTGACTCGTTGAATAAGGGCTTGTCTCATCATGAGGCGGCCCCTTTTCCTATGGGAAGGCTGAGAAATCGTGAAAAAAGTATGGTGGGGATGTCTAACAATAGCTACGGCTATCGTTTTTTTGTTTATACCGATATTTCCAGTATTTAGTTTTACTGAGACACGAACTGAAAAACCTAAAATGCATTATTTAGAATATGATGAAGAACCTCACTTTCAAATTGTTTTTACTCATTCAATCCATTTAACAGATGTAGTGGAATCGTATGAAGCGTTGCCCACATACGATATTCGATTGCAGTCGATGCGTTATTCAGATGTAGCGATTGGTATGCCCGGATATGCAGAAGAAGGTCAAACCCTAATTTATGAGGATGGAATCTATACGTTGTATTATGAAAATGCTATTTTACCTAACTTTACCTTATACATTGGTGATGTTGACTATACTTTACGTTTCGAATATAGAGGAAAAACGTATAACTTAAAAGAAAACTTAAGTAGAGGGAAATCATATTTGTTTGAAATAAAGAAAGTATCCATCTATGACAAAATGAAAGGAGTCGAGTTATATGACGGATAACAAAGGTGTAAAAGAAGATCAATTTGAGCAGTTATCAGAAGCCGATCAGCAGGCGCTTCTTGAAAAATATGATGCGGAATCAAATACACGTAAAGTAGGCGGTATTTTCCGTTGGATTATTTACGTTGGTTTACTAGCATTCTCGCTATTCCAATTATATACTGCTATCTTTGGTGTATTCCCTGCGCAAATTCAGCGTACAATCCACTTAGGATTTGGTTTAACATTTATTTTCTTATTATTCCCAGCACGTCGTAAAGCACGTAAGGATAAAATACCGTTTTATGATTTAATTTTAGCTGTCTTAGCGATTGTTGTCGGTTCTTACTGGACATTAAATTATGAGCGCCTCGTCAAATCGATTGGTCAGTTAGAAACAATGGACTTTTATATTGGATTATTAGCGATTGTCCTTGTTCTGGAGGCGGCGCGTCGAGCAGTAGGGTTACCGATTACGATTATTGCCGTCCTGTTTTTAGCGTACGCCTATTTTGGACAACAGATGCCGGCTTTCTTGGCCCACCGAGGTCAAAGTTTAGAAAGCTTATCGAACCTAATGTTCTTCTCAACAGATGGAATTTTAGGTACACCGATTAGTGTATCGTCCACGTTTATTTTTGTATTCTTATTGTTCGGTGCCTTCCTTGTGAAAACGGGGGTAGGGCAATACTTTAACGATTTAGCTGTCGCGTTAGCAGGTAAATTGACTGGTGGACCTGCAAAAGTAGCGATTTTCTCGTCTGCACTACAAGGAACAATTTCAGGCTCATCGGTGGCGAACGTTGTTACATCTGGTTCGTACACGATTCCGATGATGAAAAAGCTTGGTTATAAAAAGGAATTTGCTGGTGCAGTTGAGGCGGCTGCTTCAACTGGTGGGCAGTTAATGCCACCAATTATGGGTGCTGCGGCATTCTTAATGGTAGAGTTTATCGGTCGTGGTATAACGTACTGGGAAATCGCAAAAGCAGCGGCAATTCCAGCCTTATTGTATTTCACGGGTATTTGGATTATGACGCACTTTGAAGCGAAGCGTTTAGGGTTACGTGGATTAAGTGATGAAGAAATGCCTGATCGTAAAGCCGTTTTCAAAAAGATTTATTTATTAACACCGATTATTTTAATCATTGTATTAATGCTAACGGGTGTTCCTGTTATGCATGCAGCACTTTATGGTGTGCTCGCTTGTATTTTAGTAGGGATGTTCAATAAGGATACACGTCTGGGTGTCCGTGATATTTTAGATGCATTAGTAGACGGTGCTCGTACAGCATTAGGGGTTGTGGCAGCGACAGCCGCAGCTGGGATTATTGTAGGTGTTGTTGTGAAAACGGGTCTTGGCTTAAGTTTAGCAACAAGTCTTGTAAAATTAGCAGGCGGTAGTGTTTTATTCACATTATTCTTAGTGATGATTGCTTCACTTGTATTAGGGATGGGTGCACCGACAACAGCAAACTATGTTATTACGTCAACGATTGCCGCACCAGCTATTCTACAATTATTAGCACCGAATACACCGATGGATTTAATTCCATTAGTGACAGTTATGTCTGCTCACTTCTTTGTATTCTACTTTGGGATTATCGCGGATATTACGCCACCTGTTGCCCTTGCAGCCTTTGCCGCATCTGGTATTTCGGGTGGTGACCCGATTAAAACTGGCGTTAACTCAGCGAAGCTGGCGATTGCCGCATTCATTATTCCGTATATGATTGTATTGCAACCAGCGTTGTTAATGGTAGATGTCACGTTGTTACAAATTGTATGGGTAACGTTCTCCGCGATTATCGGCATGATTGCCATTGGCGCAGGCATTATTGGTTTCTGGTACCGTAAGCTGATGTGGTTTGAACGTATTATTTTAATTGGTGCAGGTTTAGCAATGATTTACCCAGAATCTGTTTCAGATATTGTGGGGGTCATCGTATTTGCGATCATGCTTGTAATTCAATTCATTGGCAATAAAAAAGGGAATGGTCCTAAGCCGATCGCTTCCTAATCAAAGTAGTCAGCCTATGCATTTGCGTAGGCTGGCTTTTTTCGTTACATTATGGTGGAGGAGGGATGGACGTGCATTTAATTATTGCTTGTAGCAAACAATTGCCAATTCGCTACTATCCGAGCGATGGTGTCTGGATACGCAGAGGAAGTCACTTTTATAATCGGACGCTCCCGTTTTTTGTAGAAGTAGAAGTGCAACTAAATATTAACCGAGTACAAGAGTATATTGTAGAAATTGAACGCCAATATAAAAAAGTAGAGCTTGAAATCATTACACAAAACGGGTTGCATTATGAGCAACTATGTACGGCTTTTCCTCATGCGATTAGTACTGAAAATCGACTATATATTGTGAAATAATATCAAAAAGAGATAGGTTTTATACTTATTATGCATAAGTGATATTGATTTATTGCCAACAGCGAAAATGTTGTGTATATTTAAATTGTTAAATAATTCTGAATAAGGAGTGAGGCGGATGAAAGACCTTTTAATGTCCCATTTAGAGACATATGTATTGGATCAGGAAGAAGTAGATATGCAAGCGATAACTCCAGAAGAATCAGAGTCAAAAATGTTACATCTTGAATCGCCGCAACAATATCCAGAAGGCTTCTTCTCGAGTCTATAAGAGTCGGTACATACCGACTTTTTTTAATGGACTAAATCAGTTGAGCAGGTGTTTTATGGAAATTACCTTCAATCTATAGAAAGTATAAATACTTAAGAAAATCCACATAACACAAAATATGAACTCGCGCCCTAATAGCGTGAGTTTTTTATTTATTTTGTCTAGGCAAGTTGCGGTTAATACGGAAAATTTGTAAAGTATACTATAATGAAGATAGAATTTCGAATTCGAGGTGCAATATAGATGAAGCAAGCAGCAAAAATAGAACAGTTACCCACATGGTTTGAGCATTTCCATACCAATCCCGAGGTGAGTTGGAAAGAGTTTAATACAACAAAGAAAATTGCTTCGATTTTAGATGAACTGAATGTGCCGTATTATACATTTCCAGATGTGACAGGGCTTATTGCAGAGATTGGTGAGGGAGAGGAAGTAATTGCCGTACGTGCCGACATAGATGCACTATGGCAAGAAGTAGACGGCGTCATGCAGGCGAATCACTCTTGTGGACATGATGCCAATATGACAATGGTGTTAGGGGCGTTAGTGCGCTTAAAGGAAATGCCGCTAAAGAAACGCATCCGCTTTATTTTTCAGCCAGCAGAGGAGACAGGTGGCGGCGCGCTTGCAATGATTAAACGGGATGTATTAAAAGACGTCACCTATTTATATGGCATTCATTTGCGCCCGATTGAAGAATTACCATTCGGCAAGGTAGCACCTGCTATTCATCACGGAGCAGCGGTGTTTTTAGAAGGCAGCATTCAGGGAATTGATGCACATGGGGCTCGTCCACATCAAGGGAAAAATGCGATTGATGTGTTAATGGCGATACAACAAATGTTATCAACATTGCATATGGACCCATTCGAAGCGTGCTCAGCGAAGTTAACCAAGATGGTGGCGGATGGTGGCAGTATTAATATCATTCCTGGCAAGGCAACTTTTTCAATGGACATTCGCGCACAGAAAAATAGTGTGATTTTTGACTTGCAAAGTCGAATTGAAAAAGGATTCCAGCATATTTCACAAATGTTTGATGTCGAGATTAAGTGGGAATGGCTTGATTTAACACCAGGCGCCGAAGTATGTGAGGACGCGGCGCGGATTGCAGAGTTATCGATTATTGAGGCTCTTGGGAAAGACTGTTTAGCGCCAGCTGTTGTGACACCGGGTAGCGATGACTTTCATTTTTATACAATCAATAAACCAGAGCTCAAGGCAACGATGATTGGGATTGGTGCAGATTTAGCCCCAGGTTTACATCATCCACAAATGACCTTCAATCGTGATGCCCTACAAATGGGTGCAGATGTATTAACAACAACATTAAAAAATGCAGCTAGAGGAAGAGAATAATGAACATAAAACAACTAGAGATCTTTGCAATTGATTTACCTTTAATTGAGCCATTCATCGTAAGCTATGATACGTATCCATCGATGCCATCCATTATTGTGAAGCTAACGACTGAATGCGGGCTTGTTGGTTGGGGAGAGGCAGTACCTGATGATCATGTAACAGGTGAGACATTCGAAGGGACATATGCTGTCTTAAAACATCGTTTAGCCCCTCAATTAATCGGTGAAAATCCAATGAATTTTGAGCGTATTCATGAGCTGATGGATAGTTTAGTGAAAAATGCGCCAGCTGCCAAGGCGGCTATTGATATCGCATGCTTTGACGTAACAGGGAAAAAGCTCGGTGTACCTGTGTATCAGTTAATTGGTGGACGCTATCATGAAAAATTCCCGATTACACATGTATTAAGCATCGGAGAACCAGAGAAGATGGCGATGCAAGCAGCAGAGAAGGTGGCGGAGGGCTATCATTCCTTTAAGATGAAGGTAGGCCGTGATGTGGCAAGTGATGTTGCACGTATTAAAGCAGTTCGTGAACGTGTTGGGGAAACGATTGCGATTCGTGTCGATGTGAACCAAGGATGGCGAAATAGTGGAAATACGCTACAGGCACTTGCTCAGTTAGAGGAAGTAGGACTGGATTGGCTAGAACAGCCAGTTGTAGCGGATGATATTGATGCAATGGTTGAAATCAAATCGAAAACGGCGGTTCCTGTGATGATTGATGAAGGCATTTGCAATTTCCGTGATATGCGCGAAATTATCGCAAAACGTGCGGCAGATAAAGTGAATATTAAGCTGATGAAATGTGGCGGTATTTACCGTGCCAATCAATTAGCGGCCATGGCTGAAATGGCGGGAATGGAATGCCAAATTGGTTCTATGCTAGAATCTTCCATCGGTTCCTCGGCAGGTTTCCATGTCGCATTTTCTAAAAAGGTAATGACAAGTGTAGAATTAACAGGTCCGCTGAAATTTTCGAAAGACATCGGGAATTTAAGAGCAAGTTACAACATTCCATTTATCGAGCTTGGTACAGGTGTCGGACTTGGTGTAGAGATCGATGAAACCGTGTTAGCAGAGTTAACGCAGTATTCGGATGTGATTCGATGAACTTGACGTATAGATTGCTAAATGAGCGCGATTTAGCCGCTATTCAAGCGGTACAAGCCGATGTTTGTGCGGCGCTAGATGATCCAGCGATTTTACAACCGCTAAGTGTAGCGGAACTGCTTAATATTTTACGTGGCAATGGTGTGATGTTAGGCGTATTTTCTTCCGAGCAATTAGTCGCATTTCGTGCATTACTAAAACCAGCAGTAGATGAGGACGAGCATCTTGGTGCGGATGTCGGAGCGACGGACTTTACCCGTGTATTGTATCAGGAAATTTCAAATGTGCATCCTGATGTTCGAGGACAAGGCTTACAAAAGTTAATGGCTAGCTGGATTATGGACAAGGTGGATTCAGCCAATTTTGATTGGATTTGTGCGACCGTGATGCCATACAATATTGCTAGCTTAAAGGATAAATTTGCGCAAGGTATGTACGTGTATGCTTTAAAATTAAAGTATGGCGGCAAGCTGCGTTATGTGTTCGGCAAAAATTTACGCGATGAACGTATTTTTGGCGAAGAAATGGTACAAGTCTCCATGCGCGATACAGAAACACAACAGCAGTTACTGGCGAATGGCTTTGTTGGCGTTTCGATGGAGGCGCTTGAAGGCGATTGGTTTGTAACGTATCGAAAATAAAGGAAGGGGGGTGTCCAGAAAGTAAAAACTTTCTGGACACCCCTTTATTTCTTAATAATTAGCCATTAAGAAATATTGCTCCTGTGGTGGTCATATCAAAATGCCACCATCCTCGTCGAAAGGTGCCGTCTCAAAATGTCTTTTCAGACGGCCTCTTTGTTTTGGATGTGAAAGAGCCTATATTTTACTTAATCGGACAAAATCCACAAGCCATTAAACCAGGGATGTCTTTTGAGAAACAGCAACTTTTACGAACGGGTACATTGATCAGCTGTGAAGGATTGCCGCCACCTGTGTATTCTTTAAAGATCGATTTCGTAGCAAACGTACGCCAAACTTGATCGTCTTCGAGTATTTCTAAATCTTCTAACGCTCTTTCTGCTAAAGCAGGGTTTTCAAGTAAGGTATGGTAATGCCATAACATATAGCCGAAAAAGTTTTCCCATAATGTCAGCGGAGAAATTGTTGTTGTTTTTCGTAATTGCTGAATAATTTCAAAGCATTGCTTGTATAAAATATTGGCAATGACACGTTCACGCTCATCATCGTCTACATAATGAAAATCATTCGCTGTAATAAACGTACCGAGTGTGCGTATGCCGTATTCCTCTACAACAGCAAAGCGAATATCCTTTAGATTACCATCCCATACTTCGTCATACGCTGCCAGCATATAAAATTGCATCGCGACAAACATCCCGTAACGACGACTAAAATGGGAGATGGCCGCCGCTTCTGTGGGCGCATTTGTAATGCCCATCATTAAATTACGGAAGTCTGTTAAATAAAAATCTTTTTGAATATTCGCCAGTGTAAAGAGTGGACGTGTTGGCTCCTCTGTATAAATACTATAAGAGTTTAATTGACGAACTTGATCGTAAGAAAGTGCAGGCATAAAATCACCTTTCCACAAAGTTTTATCTATAGTGTACCATTTCACACTATACAAAATGTACAAAATGTTTTAAAATAAATAAAACTTATAAGAAAGGTTGGTATTCGGTGTGAAGGAGAAACCATTATCGATTCCTCGACCTTTAGTGCGAACAAATCAATGGACTATTTTTTTATCCGTTGTGCTGACGTGGGTGACAGGACAGTACGTTATTTTGCTCATTCCGCTCATTTCAAATGTACTAGGTTTTACTATAGGGTTTAACCCTATTATGAGAGTAGCAAAGCTGTTCTTACGGAAAAATCCGAAAGAGTATATGCCAGAAGATGCAGGGCAGCAACGTTTTAATTCGAGCATCGCGAGCATTTGTTTAGCAGGTGGATTGATAGGGTTTGGAGTAGGTTGGGAAGTAGTGGGCTATGCATTTACGATAATGGTGGCAGTTGCCTCGTTCATTGCTATTTTAGGGTTCTGCATTGGCTGCTTTATTCATTTCCAATGGAATCAATATAAGTATCGTCGCCGTCAAAATAGCTTCTAAAAAGAAAATGAAAAAAGTTGGCATGAATAGGTTGACTTCCTAATTGAAAACGATTATCATTACCATATAAGCAATATCACTTACAAAACAGTGTAAGTGAGCTTGAACTTTAGCTACTTTTCTCCAGGAGTGTGCTAGTTCATTAGAGCGTTCTAAACCCCCCTCATTTTTAGAACGTGCCAAACCGTGTGGCGGTTGCCGCAAAAGATATTGTTTTTCACCCTTTATTTTTCTTCAAAGTTTCTCTTATACATAAGAGAACAATGTTTTGCCCATACCCTTCGACAAGGTATGGGCTCTTTTTTATGAGCTGCTTTCTTCATTTACTGTTATATTAGCCAGCTGCATTTTCTTTGTAACGAGCATTGTATGGTAGCTGTGTAGTAGCATACCGACGATAATAATGCCAACTCCAGTGAGTGCAACGGAAGAAGGGAGTGCTACATGTAATAACACCATTTCTCCAGCCATGACAAATAATACTTCGGTTGATTGTGTTGCTTCGACGGCAGCCAGTTTTCCTTGATCATGGCGTGCGCGGTCTGTCGCAATAAAGAATAGAGTAGTAGCGATGACGCCTGAACTCAATGCGACTAGTAAACTTTGAAACACTTGTGAGCTAGAAGGGTAACCAACTGTGATAAGTGCCCAAATCGCCATGACAATCCAAGCTGGCAGTGATGCAATCGTCATACCGAGTACACGCTGAAATGTATCAAGACGCCCCCCACAGACATCCATCATTTTGCGATTGCCGAGTGGATAAGCAAATGCCGCTACCACAACAGGGAGTACGCCAAATAGCACCGTTTGGAAGGAAGTACTGTTAGCTTGCGGAATTTGAATGAGTAAAATTCCGATTAAAATAACACCTGAAATGAGAAGCGAGATGCGCGGTATTTTGTGGCGAATGCCGTGATCTGTTAAAAATAGTGGTGCAAGTAGTACACCTGCAACAATCGTCAATTGCCATGTGCCCGATACAAGCCAACCTGGACCGAAAGCGGCTGCAAATGTAAGTGGCGCGTAAAATAAAACAAAGCCAACAAAGCTCCAAATAAGCCAAGCGCTAGGAGCACTTTTGACTTCTGTACGTAATGGTTGAAACCCACCCCGTATAGCGACAATCGCAATTAAAAAGGGTAACATGAAAAAGTAGCGAAGAGAAGCACTCCATAGCCAACTACCGCCTTCTAATTCCATGGCGTGATTGAAGATAAATGTAAAGCCAAAAAAGAAAGCAGCAAGTATACCAATCATAATTTCCTTCATAAAGATCAACACCTTCTCCCTGAAAATTCAGTTAACTTAAGGTAGAAAGAAAAGCGAAGTGATGAACACTTCGCTTAAGAAAGTATTATATACCTTTTAGGTGGAAATTCAATCTATTTTTGTTCGAAAAGTTGGATAATTTCTAAAATCACCTGGGTCGCTTTTTCCATTGTTTCAGCAGATACATATTCAAATTTACCGTGCATATTTTCGCCACCCGCAAAAATATTAGGTGTTGGTAAGCCCATAAATGATAACTGAGAGCCATCTGTACCGCCGCGAATGGGTTCGATAATCGGTGTAATACCGAGCTTATGCATTGCTTCTTTGGCGATATCAACGATGTCCATTATCGGCTCAATTTTTTCACCCATATTGTAGTATTGGTCTTCGATTTCTACGCAAATGGCATGTTCACCATATTCAGCCTTTATTAACTTTTCCACTTCTAATATATGTGCTTTTTTCGCTTCGAACTTTTCACGATCATGGTCGCGAATAATATAGCTCATTTCCGCTTTTTCGATACGTCCAGTAAAGCTCATTAAATGAATAAAGCCTTCGTAGCCTTCTGTTTTTTCGGGTACCTCATCGACGGGCATATGGTTTTGGAACTTGATGGCCATTGTCGTCGCGTTTACCATTTTATTTTTAGCCGAACCAGGGTGAACGCTTGTGCCGTAAGTTGTGACTTTGACGCCAGCTGCATTGAAGCTTTCGTATTGTAATTCACCAAGTGGGCCACCATCCATTGTATAAGCAAAGTCGGCATTAAATGCGTCGACGTCAAATTTATGTGGACCACGACCAATTTCTTCATCTGGTGTAAAGGCGATACGGATTTTGCCGTGTTTTATTTCAGGGTGCGCTACTAAATATTCCATGGCTGTTATAATTTCCGCGATGCCGGCTTTATCATCTGCACCAAGCAGTGTTGTACCATCTGTTGTAATTAATGTTTGCCCCACATAGTTTTTGAGGTTGGGGAAGTACGCTACCGACATCATGACCTTATCATTTAACAGAATATCTTGGCCGTCATAATTGTCGATGCGCTGTGGGTTCACATTAGTACCTGTGAAGTCTGTTGTCGTATCCACGTGGGCTAAAAATCCAATGGTCGGTACGTCTTTGTCTGTATTGGCTGGCAATGTCGCAAACAAGTAGCCATTTTCATCTAATGTGATGTCTGTTAGCCCGATGTCAGCCAGTTCATCTTGTAATACATGCAATAAATCAAATTGCTTTTGCGTAGAAGGTGTAGTGTTACTTGTAAAGTCCGATTGTGTATCAATTTTTGCGTAGCGAATGAAGCGTTCAATGAGTTTTTCTTTCATGAATTGTACCTCCTAAAATAAATGGTATAATTAGTGTATCACTTTATTTCGATTTTCGTAATATTGTGCAATGCTTGATGCGATGAAAATTTGTGCACCGTAATATGTGAACATAATGAGCTCATGCGAGAACGGTACAGCGACAATGAATTTATTAATCGCCAAGATCGAGTCAGAAGCAATAAACAGCAGGGCACCAATGATGGCAAAAGTAGAACCTGTACGAAATGATGTCCAGCCCATCGTTAAAATGACGCTAATATAAGCGAATACCGCCATCGTGAGCACGATTTCGCCTTTTTGGAAGAGTGTGCTACACATCCAAATTGCCATTGCCGCACCGTATAGCAGCAGTCCTGTTTTTACAGCTGTTGGTACCCGTTTTTTGCCACTAGAAAAGGCAGTAATATAAAAAATATGTCCAATTAAAAAGCTAATTAGTCCAACGATAAACCACTGTAATGTATAGTCACCAATGGCACAAAAAATTAACCCGATGCCAATGAGCGTATAATATTTTCGCTCGGCATGGCGTGTGAGCAATGCAAAGATAATAATTAATACCATAGGAATCAATTTAAATACCATTTTGAAATCGCTCGGGATTGTATCAAATAAAAATACATAATAAAAGCCAAAAATAACTGCGGCTATCAGTAGAAACGTTCTCATGTGAAAACCCCCTTTAAACATAGATTGTTATTATTATAGTAAAAAATATGAAACTTTTTTATTGATTAGACCGTAATAGAGACAGGAAGAAAGGGTGATTCAGATGGGACAACTAGTCATTATTTCCGTGATTTTCTCGGTTTTGATTACGATTTTACTCGTACCGTTGACGCGAAAAATACCAAAATCGGAGCTTACATCCAAACAGCAAGGGATGTTGGCCATTGCCGTATTTACACTTAGTTTTATTTCGACATTTTTCATGGTTTATGTATCTAAAATTGACTTACAGTGGACGATTTTCTTATATGTATTACCAGCCGTTGCATTAGGTGGGGCGATTTTCTCAGTAGGTTTAGAACAAAAATTGAAGTCTGTCATTGTATTTTTCAGCATCGTTGCTGTTGTGTATTTCTTAAGTGCACCGCTGTTTAATGCAGACGATAAATACAATTCTGCTGAAATGGTAGAGGATGTGGAAATTAAACCGTTTGATGAGACAAAGAAGCCTGCCAGTGTACCACCGCAATTTGTGGAAAATAAAATGAAAAAAGCATTTGGGCAAGTGCCAAATACGAGCTTTTACGAGTTAGGAAATTTACAAATTCAACAAGTAAACGGGGAGTATGTCTATATTGCACCAGTGGAGTTTTCGGGGTTCTTTAAGTGGTTCAATGGTAAAACAACGCCAGGGTATTTTACGATGAGTGCAACAGATTCGAGTGAAAATCCGAAATTTATTGAGCATGAAATGACGTATGTACCGTCTGCTTATTTAAATAAAAATTTAGAGCGTCATATGCGTCTATCCTACCCGACATTGATTTTCTACGGGGAGCCACAGCTTGAAGTGGATGATGAAGGCAAGCCTTATTATATCCGTTCGTACGGCGAATTTATTTCTGCGCGGAATGGCTTTGATGTAAAAGGGATTGTCATGGTCGATGCAATAACAGGCGATATGGAAAAAATCGCATTACCAGATGTACCAGCCTTTATCGATGGCGCGATTTCACCTGAAACAGTGAGCTTACAAAATAGCTACTACGGAAATTATGTACATGGTTTCTGGAATAGTGTTTTCGGTAAAAAAGACGTGAAGTTACCGTCAGATGAAGGAACGGAAGCCAATGTGTCACCCATCTTTAGCGAGGAGGGTGTGATGTATTACTTTACCGATTTTACAAGTCCAAAAGAGGGCGTAGATTCGATGCTTGGTTATTCATTGACGAATGCACGAACTGGGGAAGCGACGTACTATACAGGAAATCTGAAAGAATCGTATATGGATTCACAAGGCGCTCTAGATATTATTGAGAAGAAATTTATTGAAAAAGAGTGGCAAGGTGAAATGCCGATTTTATACAATTTTTACGGTGAGGCGAGCTGGCTATCCGCTGTCCTTGATTCGAATGGTTTCCTGCAAAACTACTTTATCGTATCAGCCGCAAATCCTGAAATTTCAGCATATGCCGCTACACCAAATGAAGCATTAAAGCTGTATAAAGCAGCATTATCACGCAGTGGTAGTACGGTCGATGGCTCGTCTAATGCAGAAGAGGCGACGAAAACAGGGCAAGTGAGCCGTGTGTATAAAGAGCGAGTAGGGGATTTTACACTGGTGACTTTTTTACTGACAACAGGTGAAAACTTTGTTGTCAGCACAGAAGCAGTACCACTTGCGATTTATATCGAGACAGGGGATACAGTGAAAATAGTATACTATGCAACAGGTGAGCAATTCTTACCTGTAAAAACAATGATGATTGATGATTTACCGGGACAATAAAACAAAAGGCGTGGGGAAATTTCCTGCGCCTTTCTCTTTTATTTATATGATTATTGCTCATTTTGCATTTCGATATAGGCATACATTTGTGCTTGGCGCTTGCTGACCATCTCATCTGAATACGGTTTGTATTCGTTGAACAGTTGCTGGATATTTGAAAAGATTTGCCGTTCATTTATAAATAAAGACGAGGACTCTTGTTCGAAAATGTATTCTAAATGAATGAGCTGAATGAGTGCGACTTCAGGACTTTCAAAATTATAGGTAAACTTAATATTCCATAGTGATGTATACGAAATATACTGTTCAGCATAATTCGTTGCGTGTATATATTGGTTTAGGCTAATCTGTTTAGCGATGATTTTATGTAATTGGGCAAGCTCTGTATTAATTTCTACCATCACTTTCAGTAAGGATCTTGCGCCTTGTGGTGAGTGAGTTTTAGATGACGTCCAAACCATAAATATTCCCTCACTTTCTATAGTTACTATTGTAGCAAAGTGGAGATAGGGAACAATGGACAAAAGAATGAGGTTTTCGCTATCAATAATCGAAAACTAAATTTCTTCCCCTTGCTAAAGTCATATTATTCTTTCATATTGGCAGACAATTGTTCAATAATATAATGTAACATTGCTTGTCGACGACGTTCAATATGGTCTTCTTTAAATGGCTTTAATGCTAAAAAAGCTTCTTCCTGCTCTTTTAAAATGGCACGTTCATTTTTAAATTTTTCTACAGGTTCTTGTTCAAAAATGTAGTGTAGGTGGAAGATTTGTAGTAAAGCGACTTCAGGGCTCTCCAAATTAACAACAAACTTTAGATTCCATACAGATGTATGAGAAATGTATTGGTGAATATATTCGGTTGCGAATTTGTATTGTTCTAAATCAATCTGTGGCATAATCGCTTGATGCACTTTTGACAGTGCGATATTAATATCTGCGATACATAAATAGTATTTACGTACACCACGTAAATGCTGCTTCTCCAAAGATTTAGCAACATGTTTATTTGTATACATAAGAAAAGTCCTTTCTACTTAAAAAGTAACGTATTACTATTTTATCAAAACAACTAATAGAAATGAACTGTAAAAAAACAGAGTTAACGGGACTTCTGTCTCTGTTCACTCTGTGGATGTTTATATTATTGCCATGTAAAGCCTTTAGATGCTAAAAATTCTTTCATGTGTGGACGTTTTTGGTCGATTAAGAAATCGGCCATTTGTTTTGTCCAGTTCGCCATTTTTTGGTTGGAAGAGCGAGAAGCGTAGTAAGCTTCCATTGTCGCATCGTACTCATCTAGTAACGTATCGTATTGTACTGTGTTATAGCTATTTTCGTGAAGTACAGCAGCAACTGGTAAACGTGGTTTTGTTTCATTGCGTTTTGTCGGTTGACCAATCGTCATCGCAAATAATGGGAAGACATACTCTGGTAGGTCAAATAGTTCGCTAATTTCAGCCGGGTTTGTACGTGCACCGCCAATATAGCAAATACCGTAACCTTCAGATTCGGCAGCTACAACAAAGTTTTGGGCAAACAACGAAACGTCTGCGACACCCACTAATAGATTTTCTGCCGAGTCTGCTACGATCTCCACCCCATGCTTTTGGCCCGCTACTTGAAGGCGTTTAAAATCGACACAGAATAAAAATGAAGCGCCTGCTGTTTTGAATTGGAAGTCATTTTTCGATAACTCCCCAAGCTTTTGTTTTTTCTCTTCATCTGTTACCCAAATGACGCTATATGCTTGTACAAAATGTGAGCTCGCTGCCATTTGTGCTGTTTCAATTAATTCAATGACCTTTTCACGTGAAATCTCTTCGCCTGTATATTTGCGTACAGAGGAATGGCTACGTAAAAGTGCTTGTGTTGAATTCATCGGAAACTCCCCCTTATGTAAAAAATCGGGCTTAAAGGAAACCCATTAAGCCCATCTTATAATATTTTATGATAGTAAGCCAATCCATTTCCAATAAGTCGCACTAAATAGTAGGACAAGTAAATAGCCGAAGATTGTTAAAGGAATACCAGATTTTAAGAAATCTTTCGTTGTAAATGCACCAGTCCCATAAGCTAACATATTTTGTGGTGCACTAATTGGTAGTAAGAAGCCGAAGCTAATGACGAATTGTTGTATTAATACGAACCCAACTTGGTCTATATCTAATGTAATGGTTGTTGCTAACGCAATAAATACTGGAATGAGTGCGGATGCTAAGCTTGTGGCACTCGCAAAACCAAGATGAATGAGAATATTAAAGGCGGTTACTAGCGCAATTGTGGCTAAAATCGGCATCGAATTAAGGCCAAGTGAACCAAAGACTGCATCCGATAACCATTGAGCCCCTTGTGTAGTTAATAATACAGTACCAAGTGCAATCCCTACAGCGAATACAATAATTGTTCCCCACGGAATAAGTTTTTCAACTTGCTCCCAAGTGTATACCCCTATTTTCGGTGCTAATAATAGAGCGATGGCGACAATTGTGACAGTCGTTGTATCAAACGGATGGACGATCCCTTCCGTTGCCCATAAAAATAATAGTGCTATGGAGATCATGATTAAACGAATTTCTTCTCCTTTTAACGGTCCAAGGTCTGCTAATTGTTTTTTAATGACTTCTTTCCCGCCATCAATCTGGTCCGTTTCTGGCTTAATTAACATATTCATAATGAAAAACAGTGCAATGGACATAAGGATGGAGAAGGGGGCAGCATACAAGAACCAAGCGCCCCATGAAATATCGATGCCAAATTGTTCTTGGATAAATCCAATGGCCACCATATTTTGAGCAGCTCCGGTTTTAATCCCGATATTCCAAATCGAAACGGCTTGTACGGCCGTAATGACAAGTAATGCACCAAGGCGTGAATTTTTCTCTAGACCGAATGCTGCCACCATGCCGAGTAAAATCGGGACAACAGCCCCTGCACGAGCAGTGGCACTTGGTACGAAGAAGGCTAAAATGATGGATACTAAAATCGCCCCAAAAACAATGGCTTTTGTTTTTGTTCCAAGAAGAGATAAAACCCATAACGCCAACCGTTTATGTAAGTTTGTTGCCTGCATAGCAGCAGCTAAAAATAGGGCGGCTGCCACAAGCGCGACAGCGGAGCTACTAAAGCCACCAAGGGCAAGCTTTAAAGCATCTTTTGTGCCTAATACTACAGTTGGGTCTGCGATGGATGGCGCAAAGCCAAGTAAAAGGGCGATTAATCCAATAATCATCGCAGAGCTGACGGGATAAGAAACGGCTTCTGTTACCCATAAAATAACAGCCAATGCTAAAATGGCAAGTCCACGTTGCCCTGCTATAGGTAACTCCCCGTTGTTCGGTAACAACGTAATCATAATTAGTGCTGCAAATGCAAGTCCAATCCAGAGCGGTTTTAAATTCCGTTTGTTTGTTTCTTTCGGTTCTATGACCACGGTTTGTACAGAAGGTGTTGATTTTGAAGCTGGTAATTTTCCCATCATGCCACACTCCTTTTAATAGATGTTTATAATACTTAACAACTGACATCAGGCTGTTAAGTATTATATTAGAAATGTATTTAACTTCTTTAGGCATCATTTTAATGCTGACTTTACAATGCCTATACATTCCTAATTGTTATGTTGATTATAACGTTTCTATATGAATATACTGTTAAAAATTAGTTAATTAATAGTTTTGTAGGAGAGTATAAAACAATAATTTCAGAAAATTTTAAATTAATAGTTGACGAATCGGATTTAATTGTTTTATACTGTGAAACAACAGATGGAACATGAATCATATACTCTTATCGAGAGAGGCGGAGGGACTAGGCCCTGTGATGCCCAGCAACCAGTAACAACTTACTAAGGTGCTAATTCCTACAGATTCGAATCGGGATCTGAAAGATAAGGGGAGGAAAACTTGCTCATTCGCAGCCCTCTTCTTATTTTGAGAAGAGGGCTTTTTGTACTCATTTGTATAAAAAGCAACTTCCAAATTAAGAGGGGTTACGTTTTCGAAATCCTCCTCAACCGATTATCCATCGATTATATTTTAGGAGGAATTTACTCATGTCACAAAAACCAGAAACGTTATTATTACACGGCGGTCAAAAGCCAGACCCTGTCACAGGCGCAATCGCTGTACCTATTTACCGCACAACGGCATATGCCTTTAAAGACACTGCTCATGCGCAACGTCTTTTCGCTTTAGAAGAGGCAGGAAACATTTATTCACGTATTATGAACCCAACAGTTGGCGTATTTGAAGAACGTATTGCTTTAATTGAAAAAGGGACAGCTGCAGTAGGGCTTTCATCTGGTTCCGCTGCGATTGCATTCTCAATTTTAAATATTGCAGGTACAGGAGATAACATTGTAGCAGCAGGTTCGCTTTACGGCGGCACATACAATTTATTCGCGAACACACTGCCTCGCTACGGCATTACAACGACATTCGTAGACGAAAGTGATCCAGAAAACTTCCGTAAAGCTATTAATGAAAACACAAAAGCATTATATGCAGAAACAGTAGGGAATCCGTCTTTAAATATTTTAGATATCGAAGCAGTAGCAAATATTGCACATGAGCATGGCTTACCATTAATCATTGACAATACATTCCCATCGCCATATGGCTCAAATCCGATTGACTTTGGTGCCGATGTTGTGGTCCATTCCGCTACAAAATGGATTGGTGGTCACGGTACGACAATTGGTGGCGTAGTCGTCGATGCAGGGAAATTTGACTGGACGCAAGGTCGCTTCCCAGGATTTACAGAACCAGACACAAGCTACCACGGCTTACGCTATGGTATTGATGTACCAAATGCAGCATTCGCAACAAAATTACGTGTGCAATTATTACGTGATTTCGGGCCGACATTATCAGCAGACGCTGCCTTTAACTTCATTCAAGGGCTAGAAACGCTTCATTTGCGTGTGGCTCGTCACAATGAAAATGCAACAAAAGTAGGGGAGTACTTAAAGAACCACCCATTCGTGGAAAAAGTAAATTACCCAGGCTTTGAAGACTTCCCATCACATGATGCGGCGAAGAAATATTTAAAGCATGGTTACGGCTCGATGCTTACATTTGAATTAAAAGGCGGTCGTGATGCAGGTCGCGAATTCATCGATAGTGTAGAACTACTATCGCACGTAGCAAACGTTGGAGATGCACGTTCATTAGTGATTCACCCAGCGTCTACTACACATCAACAATTATCAGCAGAGCAATTACAAGTAGCGGGTGTATCAGAGGGACTCATTCGTCTTTCAATCGGCTTAGAAAATGTAGAAGATATCATTGCTGACTTAGACCAAGCTTTAGCCAAATCACAAGCTCAAGCAGGTGCACAAGTTTAAAATATAACCATTAGTTCTAAATAAATAGCCTCATGCGGCAAAGGGAGGTGGTGACACTCGTATCATTTCACGAGGAAGCCACCTTTACTTCAAAATTTAAAACCTAGTAATTTTATAAACATTATTGACAATTGAGTTTCGGTGTATTAATATAAGGTTAAAGATAAAACCAACTAAAATTGTAGGAAAAGGAGTGTTGAAAATGGGCAATGTTTACAGTGCGCAAAACGTCGCAGCATATGTTGTATACGAATTAAATGAAGTACATGCTTTCGTAAATCAAATTTCAATCCAATATTTATTAGAGCGTGTCGATGCGATGTGGAAAAAAGCGTTCGGACATAGCGCATTTTCAGAAGCTACACACGACCTTGAAACAACGGGCTATATTGTAAAGGAAGTATACGATGCATATCAGGAGTACGGAACAAATCATATTAGTTTGCCAGCAAAGGAATGGTTTTTAAAGTTTGGTGAATTCCAGCTTGTCCATCGTACATACGGAGTACCGCCATTTACGAAAAAAGAAGAGATTATCGTAAAGAAAGTACTAGATCGTTATCGCCATTCTTATGCAGATGTTGCCGTGTAGTGTATAAAATATATGCTTTTGAAAAGTCCCCTTACTTTTCAAAGCTTTAAAGAAAGCATCCAGAATCTAGGATGCTTTTTCTATTTATTTATAGAAGAAACTTTAATTGTGTCGGAATTTTGAAAGGTTTACGACAATGTCAGGTGTTTGTGTACATTTTAAAAAAACAATTGTTCATCTAGAGAAGATTTTTCTTGTTTTCATATAGGATATACGATAAAATTTTCCTATGTTAAATTTTTAGAATAATTTGTTTATATAGATTTCTTACGGATTTTGGAGGAGACATTTATGGCAGTAATCAAGGCGGCCATCTTAGGTTTTGGCACAGTAGGTCAGGGGATTTACCATATTTTAAATGAAAAGCGTGAAGAACTACGTGAAAAGCTAGGCGTAGAACTAGAAGTAGCGAAAATTGTAGTGCGTGATACGTCAAGAGAACGTGTACCAGGAACGCAGCATTTATTAACAGATAATATTGATGATGTATTCGCAGAAAAAGGGATGCAAGTTGTATTCGAGGCAATCGTGAATGAAGAACCTGCATTCTCTTATTTACAACGTGCGATTGAACATAAATGCCATGTCATTACGGCAAATAAAGTGATGTTTGCCAAGCGTGGGATAGAACTACAAGAGCTAGCGAAAAAGAACGGTGTATTCGTAGGCTATGAGGCAACGGTTGCAGGTGGCGTACCTATTATTAAAACAATGAAAAATATTTTACTAGTGAACGATGTAAGCCGTATTCAAGGCATTTTAAATGGGACGACGAACTATATGTTAACAAAAATGCGTCAAGAAGGTTGGAGCTACGATCAAGCATTAGCAGAAGCACAGCGCCTAGGCTATGCAGAAGCAGATCCATTTAATGACGTATCAGGTCAGGACGCATTTAAAAAATTAATGATCCTATCCGATCTGGCATTTGGGGAACAGCCAGCGTGGTCAGAGGTAGAAGTCATTGGTATTGATACATTAACACTGGATGATATTAAAGCCGCAAATGAAAAAGGTTTACGTTATCGCCACGTGGCAGAGGTTGAGAAAAATGCAGAGGGTCAAATTATTGGAAAAGTAGCACCGATGCTCGTAAATGCAGAACATCCATTATTCCCAATTGATGATGTATTCAATGCGGTGTCGATGGAGACAAATTATATCGGGACGTTAACGGTAACAGGCCCAGGTGCAGGGATGTATCCAACAGCTTCCGTTATGGTGGAAGATTATGCCGAAATTATTGGTAAACGTGCTGGATTTGTTGTATCGATTTAATTTACAGCGCCTTCCGTTATAGGAGGGCGTTTTTTGTGTGAAAAGTGTAAGTTGTCAAACAGGCTAACTTGCGTGATTTTGTAAAAAGTGAGGAATGAGCATAAAAAAAGCCAAAAGGGATACTTTAATAAATGGAGGTGAGCCTTTTGGCAAAAGAAAAAAAGAAGAAAAATGGATTAGATCGTGAAGAATACGGGTATGGTTTGGATATTAGTGCCGATGACTTAGGTGTCATTGGACAAAATAATCAAGCGAAAAAACAAAATGATAATGAAAATAAAGACAAGCCAGAAAATAAAAATAATCCTTCTATTTTAAATGAATAACATTGTACAAGTACTGCAGATTGAACATAGCTGTAGTACTTTTTTTTGGTATTCAAAACGAGAAAGATCCCGCCTACGCAGGATCTTTTTTACGTATAGGTTTAGTTAATCTTCGTCTTTCACATCAATATCTTCTGGAATCGGTGTATTACGCCAAATTTCAATTTCTTGTTTGATCCGTTCAAGTTGTTCGTGGTACGTGTCAAATTGGCGGCTGTTTACTAAAAACTGCTCACCGTCATGTACGGCTTTAATGCGGCCATTGTAAATGTATTGTAAGATTTGATACTCGGGCATCCCAATATCTTTGGCGGTTTCCTCGACTGTTTTGTACATTTGGATGACCTCCGTTTTTAATTTAATTATACCACGGCTAGTTTATATTGAATTTATATTCGTCCGCTATGATGTAAAACGTAGTATTTTCCATAGAGGAGGAAATGAAGTGAATAAGCTATTACATCCCATTACAGATTGGGTTGCTACAAAGCGTGGTATGTGGACGACCATTATCGTCTGGTTAGTATTAATGGTAGGGCTAAGTGCAGGCCCGAAGCTAGGGGACTATAAAGTATCAAACTTTCAATCGCTGCCGGACGAGGCGGAAGCGATTATTGCTGAGCAAAAATCAGAGGCATTATTCCCAAATGATCAAGGGACACCAGGGATACTTGTTTTTCATAATGAAAACGGGGAAGTGAATGTAGATGAAGTGAAGCAAATTTTGAATGCGATACTTGCGGAAAATATTGAAGGTGTCGATACGATCATTGATATTTCTACATTACCCCCGCAAGCATTAGCAGGTTTTACGTCAGAAGACAAATCAACTATGATTGTCCCAATGAATTTACAGGCAGGTCTTGGCAATGCAGAGTATGCTGAAATTAATGATCATGCTTCTACGATTGGAAATGACGTCGCAAAAGAGTTACAGACAGATTTTTATATTACAGGTCCAGCTGGGATTGCTGGTGATACAATTAAACTATTTGAAGCGGCAGACTTCAAATTACTATTTGCGACAATCATTATTATTTTAGTACTACTAATTGTAATTTATCGATCACCACTACTAGCATTTATTCCACTATTTGCGACAGTTGTTGTGTACCAAGTAGTCAATCAAATCATTGCACTGATGGGTGCTGGTGGGCTAGAAATTAACAACTCGACGACATCGATTATGAGCATTTTACTTTTTGCGGCGGTAATCGATTATTCATTATTTGTATTCTCACGTTACCGAGAAGAGCTAAATCATTATGAAGATAAGTATGAAGCGATGAAGCATGCGATGCGTGCAACAGGGGAACCGGTTGTATTTGCAGGTGGTACGGTTTTAGCTGCGATGCTTGTATTATTTTTCGCGGATTTCCGTGATTACCAAAACTTCGCTCCGATTTTTGGGACGGCGATGTTTATTATTATGTTCGCTTCTGTCACATTAGTACCGGCGCTATTTACGTTATTTGGTCGAAAAGCATTTTGGCCAAAAGTACCGAAATATGGTGAGCACCGAGAAGTAAAACATGGTTTATGGGGCCCCGTTGCTAAGTTTGTTGTCAATAAGCCAGGGCTTTCAGGTGGGATTGTAGCGATCTTTATGTTCATTACGGCGTTCAATGTATTTAATTTAGAATACGAGTTCGATACAGTGAAAAAATTCCCGGAAGAATTACCTTCTCGTATAGGATATGAGATTGTAGAATCAAAGTTTGATAAAGGGGAGCTAGCGCCAACTACAATTATCCTAGAAAGTGATCAAGTATTAACAGAAGCAGATATCGTGGCATTTACAGAGCGGCTGACAAGCTATGAAGAAATTAGCTCCGTGCGCCTATCTGCTACAACAGCAGATGAAACAGCCGCAAAATTTAGTGTTGCGCTAGCATTAAATCCGTATTCAATCGAAGCAATCGACTTTATGCAGGAGCTTCGTGCACATACGGAAGCGATGATGGATGACATCGATGTGGCAGCCGACGTGTATTATAGCGGGATCACGATGAAATTAGTAGATGAACGAGAGGTAAATAACCGCGATATTATTAAAATTGTATTGCTTGAAACGGTACTGATTTTAGCTTTATTATTTGCTTTAACTCGCTCATGGAAGATGCCAATTTATATGATGGCAACGATTTTAATTTCGTATGTATCTGCATTAGGATTAGGGATTTTCTTAGTCGATGTATTATTTGGTTATGATGCGATTAGTACCCGTGTACCTGTGTATGCATTTATTTTCTTAGTTGCGCTTGGTATTGATTACAATATTATTTTAGTCTCACGTTTCTTAGAAGAACGGAAGCAGATGAAAGTGAAGGATGCACTTGAAGTTGCGATTCGTAATACAGGTGGCGTGATTTCATCCGCCGGTGTGATTTTAGCGGCGACGTTTGCGGCACTAACAACGATGCCGATTGCTGATTTATTTATTTTTGGTTTTATGGTGGCAGTAGGCATTTTAATTGATACATTTTTAGTTCGGGGCATGTTATTACCATCTTTAATCTTATTTTTTGAAAAAGATAAGTAAACCTCTCATACTTTAACGGATGGAGGGATTGTATGCGAGTTTTAGTCGTTGATGATGATGCGGATATTTTACAGCTAGTTTCCATTCATTTAACACGAGAGGGCTATCAAGTGGAGCGGGCAAGTGATGCACAACAGGCACTGAAATTACTTGAAGAAATCGAGGTGGATCTGGCGATTGTTGATGTGATGATGCCGGGCATGAGTGGCTTTGAGTTAACGAAAATATTAACAAAGGAGCTAGAAATTCCAGTCATTCTATTGACAGCGAAAGGGCAGCTAGAAGACAAAGAACAAGGGTTTAGTGCAGGATCTGAGGATTATATTGTGAAACCATTTGAACCAAAAGAGCTGCTATTTCGCGTGGCCGTTGTAATGCGTCGTTTTGAGCGTTCACTAGAAGCAATGATCGAGGTGGGCAATATTAAAATTGACCGGAAAAATTTTGAGGTGATTATTAATCAGGAAACGATTATGCTACCGATGAAGGAATTTGACTTGCTTAGTATGCTAGCGTCACGTGTTGGAAAGGTGACGCAGCGTGCTGTACTTATTGAGCAAACATGGGGTGCCAATTATGAAGGCAGTGAGCTGACGTTAAATACGCATATTAATCGTATCCGTGAGCGCCTTAAACGACATGGGGCATCCGTTGAAATTCAAACGGTACGTGGCATTGGCTACAAGCTAGAGGTAGTAGTATGAAGTCCTTGTACAATCAATTCATCTTCGCGACGGTGTTGATTTTACTATGCAGTATCGGCATTGGTTTTATCCTTGCGAATATGGTGTATTATACGTTTACAAAAGAAAAAATTGATGCACAGCAAGTTGAAACAGCCGAAGAAGTGACGCGTATTTTATTGTATATGCATGAATCCCGCCATTCGATAGATGAGTACTTAACATCTGTTGGATTACTAGGGTATCAGATTGTGATCATTAGTGAGAGTGGTCAGTATCAATATTATGGTGCCTCGTTTAGTGACAAAGAAATGCCCCAAGAAGCATTAACAACGGTTTTTGATGGGGAAATTTATCAGGGGATGCAAGATTTTAAAAGTCGATTTTCAATGATGGCTCATTTTTCGAATCAATTGCATAATACGGTAGGAATTCCGTTTGAAATGAATGGTGAAAAATACGGTCTCTTTTTACGGCAAGATAATAAAACGTTATTTTCGGATTTCCATATGGTTCTCGTTGGCTTCATATTGACGATTGCGGTTGTGAGTATAATGGGCGTTGTTTGGATGACACGCCAATTCATTCGTCCCATCACACAACTAACAGAGGCAACGAAGGCCGTATCCAATGAGAATTTTGATTATGCACTAGATATTACGCGGAAGGATGAGCTTGGGCAATTGGCCGAAAGCTTTCATTCGATGCAACGACAGCTAGCCGATAATGACGAGGCGAGGAAGGCGTTCATTAGTAATGTGTCACACGACTTCCAATCCCCACTTATGAACATTCAAGGCTATGCCGATTTATTGCAAGATGAGAAGGTATCGGATGTGGAACGAATCGAATATTCGGCGATCATTGACCGTGAATCGAAGCATCTTTCTAATTTAACGAAGCAGCTGCTGCTCTTAACATCGCTTGACCAAGTGACCTATCCATTAAAAACGAAAGAAGTACGAATAGATGAGCAGTTAAGAGACGTGCTTCGTAAGTATCAATGGCGTCTCCATGAACAAGAAATGGAGCTCTCATATAAGCTCGAAGAAACAACAGCGATTGTTGATGAGGAACTACTAGTGAATGTCTGGGATAATTTATTGTCCAATGCGATTAAATATACGGATGCAGGGGGCACTATATTCATCTCATGTCGTCCTGTCGGGGCGATGCTAGAGGTTGTCTTTAAAGACACAGGAATTGGCATGACGGCAGAGGCTTGTGAACAAGTATTTGAACGTTTTTATCGCGTGGATGAAGCGCGGAAAAAAGATGGGACAGGTCTTGGCCTAGCCATTGTGAAGCAAATTGTCTCGTTGCATGATGGGACCATTCAGGTAGAGAGTGTACTTGGTGAGGGAAGTACCTTTACAATCGTCATGCCAACTAATGGTAAATAAGGAATACTTGTAGTGAGGACATGGTTAACTGAAGGGGATGCCCAGAAAGTTTTTACTTTCTGGGCATCCCTTTACTCCTTAATAATTACTCATTAAGAAATATTGCTCCTGCGGTGGTCACATCAAAATGCCACCATCCTCGTCGCAAAGGTGCCGTCTCAAAATATCTTTTCAGACGGTCCCTTTCTTACCTTCAGTCAATAGCTTTTAAGAAAATAATTATGTGTTGAAAAGATTTTTTTTGGAGGGTGGGGGTACCCCCACCCTCCAAAAAAATTACGCACGCCAAATAGACCTCACGATT
>NZ_JBDQZI010000025.1:0-24982 GCF_042920265.1 Lysinibacillus sp. KU-BSD001
TCCGCTCGACTTGCATGTATTAGGCACGCCGCCAGCGTTCGTCCTGAGCCAGGATCAAACTCTCCATAAAAGAATTTGAGTAAGCTCAAATTTGCTGGCATCATGTTTGATGTCCAAAATTGTTTGTCTCTTAAAAGAGACTACTTATTGTTAACGTTTTGCTTGTTCAGTTTTCAAAGTTCATTTCGTGCCCTCTGTTTGAGTGGCGACTCTTATTATGTTAACACCCAACTAATGTTATGTCAACACTTTTTTTGTTTTTTGTTATTATATTTCTAACAACAGTCTTTATATGATATCAACAAGTTTTTATTAAGTCAATACTTTTAAAACCTTTCGATATCTTAGCGACTTTTAATATAATATCAACTTCCTATCAATTAGTCAATACTTTTTACGAAATAATTTATCTATATAAACACTCGCCATTAATGCAAGATTATAATAGAACAAAAGAATACTGTTATTCTCTATCTATTTGTACTAACTGTAATTACCTCTATTGTAGAAAGGTATAATACCTATATTGATGATCGATAAAAAATGAAGAAGGAATTACACCCTGTAACTCCCCTTTCTCACTAATCTCCTATTGCTTTGCTACTCTTTTAAATTGACCACCAAAAGAAATAAAAATCCTCTTTCTTTTCTGCCTATCTATGACAATAGTTCAACTATAGTTTTCAGTAGATAATTAGCCTTTAGTAATTATACGTGAAATATGGAAATTACGAATAGTCGATAAGTCAATAATCTCACCTGTATTTATTAATTTTACTAATGGTCTTGTCAGTGCATATCGATTAATGAACATGACTTCTGCATATTCTAAATTTGATAACTCTACCTGTGTTCCAATCGGTAAATCGGCGATAATATCAATTAATGCTTGGACAACTTTAATATCAAACTTTCCAAACTCTTCTTCTTTAATCATTTCGATGACTTTAAAAGGGGATTGTTTAGAGCGATATAAGCGTTCACTTGTCATTGCATGGAAAACGTCTGCTACTGCAATAATTTGCGAATAAATAGTAATGACTGACCCTCGTTCTCCATTTGGATACCCACTTCCATCCAAACGTTCATGGTGTTGAAAAATTGCTTCTTTCATATCATTTTTTAAAGCTGTTAAACCTTTTACCATCTGATAGCTATATTCAGGATGTTTACGTATTTCTACAAATTCATCTGGTGTTAACGTTGTTTTCTTTTCACGAATACGGGTTGGGATCTTTGCCATTCCACAGTCAGCTAACATACCTGCAATAGCCATTTGAATTGCCGTTCCTCGATCATACCCCAGTTTTTGTGTAATCACACCTGCAATTAAGCCTGTTGCCACACAATGATGGTATAAATAATCTTTTACATTTGAATAACTATTTAAATCAAATATATAAGATCGTTTTTCTAGTACACCTTCAATTAATGGAATCATGACATTTCGAACTTTTGTAATATCAACACGTGCTCCTGCTTGCCAATTTTTAAATTCTTTATTTAAATAAGCAACAGCCTCTTTATAAGAACGTTCAAACGGTGTTACTGTCGGTACAGGTACTTCTATAATTACTTCTCTTTCTTCATCATCTTTAGCAAGGATTTCTTCCCGTCCTTTAAATATAAGCACTTTATTTATATGAAATGCTTTGAAAACATGAAGATGCTCATGGTTAATTTTAGTGTTTTTTAAAATTATCGGATATTGTGTGTTAGCAAAAATATCTTCAGCTACAACTTTCCCTAATCTTAAGTCTGATATATTTACATATGTAGCTTCCAATGTTAAAACCACCTTTAACAAAAAAGTTTTCTTTCATTGTATCGAAGTATGTAAACAAATGTAAGAACTAATTTATATTTTGCATCATATATTGAAAAAGAAGGGGGTCCAGAAAATTTCTGGACTCCCCTTTACTCCTCAATAATTCCCCATTAAGAAACATTGCTCCTGCGGTGGTCACATCAAAATGCCACCATCCTCGCCTCAAAGGTTCCGCCTCAAAATGTCTTTTCAGACGACCCCTTCTCTCACGATTATTCAGCTGTTGCTTCTGATTCTTCTAAATCTTCTATATCAGTTGCATCTTCTGTGTCTTCTTTTTCTACTTTTGCAACTGTAGCTACTAACTCATCTTCACCAAGACGAATTAAACGAACACCTTGCGTATTTCGACCAATGACAGAAATATCATTTACATCCATACGAATTAACATACCATTAATTGTAATGAGCATAATATCTTCTGAGCCACCAATTGTCTTCACCGCACACATCGGTCCGTTCTTTTCTGTCACTTGGATTGTTTTAATACCTACACCACCGCGACTTTGTAGACGGTATTCAGATTCAGATGTACGTTTTCCATAACCTTTTTCTGTTACAACGAGAATCTCTTGGCCTTCTTCTAAAATTTCCATACCTACTACATAATCGCCATCGCGCAATTTAATACCACGGACCCCTGCAGCTGTACGACCCATCGAACGAATATCTTCCTCTTTGAAACGAACTAACATCCCATCATGCGTACCAATCACTACTTGTTTCTGTCCATCTGTTAAACGAACTGAGATTAAATCATCCTCTTCATGTAAACTAATAGCAATTAGACCATTTGTACGGATATTCGCGAATTGCGACACTGGTGTACGTTTTGTAATACCTGTTTTCGTTGTAAAAATGAAGTATGCATCTTTATCAAATGATTCTACACGAATCATGGCTGTGACATGCTCATTTTTTTCGATATTTAACAGATTGACGATTGGTAACCCTTTTGCTGTACGTCCAAATTCAGGGATTTCATAACCTTTCGCTTTAAATGCACGTCCTTTTGAAGTGAAGAACAAGATTGTATCATGTGTAGAAGTAGATAGTAGATGTTCTACAAAATCATCTTCGTTTGTTCCCATTCCTTGTACACCACGACCCCCACGCTTCTGACTACGATATGTGTTCGCTGCTAGACGTTTAATATAACCATTATGTGTTAATGTCACAACAGAGTTTTCACGTGGAATTAAATCTTCATCTTCAATCGTTTCTAAACCGCCAGAAGTAATTTCTGTACGACGTTTATCATTGAATCGTTCTTTAATTTCTGTTAACTCGTTACGAATAATTTCTACGACTCTCGTCTCATCTGCTAAAATCGCTTTTAATTCTGCAATAAGCACTTGTAATTCTTGATATTCAGCTTCGATTTTCTCACGCTCTAATCCACTCAAACGCACTAAACGCATATCTAAAATTGCTTGTGCTTGTCGCTCTGTTAAGTTGAAACGCTCCATCAGCACAGGTTTAGCCTCATCCCCACTGCGGGAATTACGGATAATATTAATAATCTCATCAATATGATCTAGTGCAATACGTAAACCTTCTAAAATATGAGCACGATCTTCTGCTTTACGAAGTTCAAACGCTGTACGACGCGTAATGACAACCTTTTGATGTTCTAAGTAATGATATAACATCTCTTTTAAACTAAGTACTTTCGGTTGGCCATCTACTAAAGCCAGCATATTAATCCCAAAGCTCGATTGCATTGCTGTTTGTTTAAATAAGTTATTTAAGACAACGTTGGCATTGGCATCACGGCGAATCTCAATTACAACACGCATACCACGACGATCTGATTCGTCACGTAAATGCGTGATACCATCGATTTTTTTATCGCGAACAAGCTCTGCAATTTTCTCAATTAACTTTGCCTTATTTACTTGGTAAGGTAATTCATGAATTAAAATCGTTTCTTTCCCATTCGATGTTTGTTCAATTTCAACTTTCGCACGAATGATAATCGAGCCGCGCCCTGTTTCATACGCACGACGAATACCAGAACGACCTAAAATAATCCCACCTGTTGGGAAATCTGGTCCTGGCATAATCTCCATTAATTCTTCTGTTGTAATGGCTGGATTTTCTGAAATAGCTAATACAGCATCGATTGTTTCACCTAATTGATGTGGCGGAATATTTGTTGCCATACCAACGGCAATCCCTGCAGCACCATTGACTAGAAGGTTTGGATAACGAGCCGGTAATACTTTTGGTTCGTTTTCACTACCATCATAGTTCGGTTCATAATCAATTGTATCTTTGTTGATGTCACGTAGCATTTCCATCGCGATTTTTGACATACGCGATTCTGTATAACGCATTGCTGCAGCCCCATCGCCATCAATAGAACCAAAGTTACCATGACCATCGACTAACATATAGCGATAGCTAAAATCTTGCGCCATACGTACCATTGCCTCGTAAATAGAAGAGTCCCCATGTGGGTGAAATTTACCCATGACGTCCCCGACAATACGTGCACTCTTTTTATATGGTTTATCTGCTGTATTCCCTAGTTCCTGCATACCATATAAAATACGACGATGTACAGGTTTTAAACCGTCACGTACATCCGGTAATGCACGTGAAACAATTACACTCATCGCATAACTTAAAAATGATGTTTTAATTTCAGTTGTAATATTTCTTGATTCAATGTTTCCATGTTGAATATCAGACAAAATAAGGACCTCCTTCCAATTGCACTAAATATCCAAGTCTTGCACGTATACTGCATTTTCCTCAATAAAGTCACGACGAGGTGCAACTTCATCGCCCATTAAATGATCGAAAATTTTATCAGCTTCTATTGCATCATCAAGCTCTACTCGAATTAATGTACGGTGCTCTGGATCCATCGTTGTATCCCAAAGTTGTTCTGCATTCATCTCACCAAGACCTTTATAACGTTGTACATTCGGTTTTGGCATTTTCGGTAAACGCGCTAAAATCTCTTCTAATTCTTTATCTGAATAACAATATTCTACATGCTTTCCTTGCTTTACTTGATAAAGTGGTGGCTTCGCAGCGTACACATAACCCGCTTCGATTAATGGGCGCATAAAGCGGAAGAAGAATGTTAATAGTAATACACGAATATGCGCACCATCAACATCGGCATCTGTCATAATAACAATTTTATGATAGCGTGCTTTTTCTAAATTGAATTCTTCTCCAATTCCTGTGCCAAACGCTGTAATCATTGCACGAATTTCAGCATTCGAAAGAATCTTATCTAAACGCGCTTTCTCCACATTTAAAATCTTACCGCGTAGTGGCAAAATGGCTTGGAAGTGACGATCACGACCCGATTTTGCTGAACCACCTGCAGAGTCACCTTCTACAATATAAATTTCACATTCTGCTGGATTGGTTGATGAGCAGTCAGCTAGTTTCCCTGGCAAGCTCGATACTTCAAGCGCTGATTTCCGACGTGTAAATTCACGCGCTTTTTTCGCTGCAACACGTGCACGTGCCGCCATTGTTCCTTTTTCAACAACTTGACGTGCAACAGAAGGGTTTTCAAGCATAAAGCGTTCAAACCCTTCTGCAAATAGCTGGTTCGTAATTTGACTGACTTCAGAGTTACCTAACTTTGTTTTAGTCTGCCCTTCAAATTGTGGATCAGGATGTTTGACAGAAACAATAGCGGTTAACCCTTCCCGAACATCTTCCCCTGTTAAGTTAGCCTCGTTATCTTTAATTAAGTTAGCTTTCCGTGCGTAGTCATTAATCACACGTGTTAGCGCTGTTTTAAAGCCGGATTCGTGTGTACCGCCTTCATATGTGTTGATATTGTTTGCAAAAGACATAATCGTTGATGAGAAGCCTGCATTATACTGCATCGCTATTTCAACTGAAATACCGTCTTTTTCACCTGAAACATCAATCGGATCATGAATAGGCTCTTTGTTTGCATTTAAATGTTCTACATAAGAGCGAATACCACCTTCGTAGTAGAATACATTTTCACGTACTTCTGTTTCTCGCTCATCACGAATGATAATACGAATGCCTCGATTTAAGTAGGCCAATTCACGACAACGTGTTGCTAAAATATCGTATTCATACGTAGTTGTTTCACGGAAAATTTCACTGTCAGCTTTAAAGCGAGTTACTGTACCTGTTTCTTCCGAATCGCCAATAATCTTTAAAGGTTGTACTGTTTGACCGCGCTCAAATTTAATTGCATGAATATGTCCATCACGTTTTACATATACTTCTGTAGCAATAGATAAAGCATTTACAACAGATGCACCTACACCATGTAAACCACCTGATACTTTATATCCACCGCCGCCAAATTTACCACCGGCATGCAGTACTGTCATAATAACTTCAACAGCTGGTAAGCCCATTTTTTCTTGTAAGCTTACAGGAATTCCTCGGCCATTATCCTCAACGCGAATCCAGTTATCCGGCTCAATTGCTACAGTGATATCTGTACAAAACCCTGCTAATGCTTCATCAATACTATTATCAACAATTTCCCATACAAGATGATGCAAGCCTTTTGAACTCGTTGAACCGATGTACATACCTGGACGTTTTCGTACCGCTTCTAAGCCCTCTAATACTTGTATTTGGTCAGCATCATAATTTTGCTGTACTTTATTTTCCTCTAAAGCCACCTTGTCCACCTACTCTTTCGTAACTTCAGTATGCCTCTATATAAATAACATTAAGCCTTATATTATTGTTCGATCGTTCCTTGTTTCACATGGAACATTTTTGCGTTTTGAATTGTTTCATGGTGAATCCCGTCTACACTTGTTGTTGTAACAAATGTTTGTACTTCACCTTGAATTGTATTTAATAAATGGGACTGACGATAATCATCTAACTCCGATAATACGTCATCCAATAGTAAAATGGGCGCTTCTTTCGTTTCTTGCTTAATCAATTCAATTTCAGCTAACTTAAGTGATAGTGCCGTGGTTCTTTGTTGTCCTTGCGAACCGTACACTTGTACGTCATAGTCATTCACAAAAAATTGTAAATCATCTCTATGCGGACCTACTAATGTTACGCCACGTTCAATCTCCTTTTTTTTTGCCTCTGCCATTTTCTCTTCAAGATGTGCTGTCATCTGTTCAACAGACCACTCTGCGTTCATACCACTTACCGCTCGATACTTAATTATAAGCTTTTCTTTCCCTTGTGAAATCCCTGCATGAATAGGTTCAGCCCAAGCTTGTAATAGCTCCATAAACTCATAACGCTTGCGGATAATCTTCACAGCAGCTTGAATATATTGTTCTGTATAAACGTCAAACATCACATCATTTACGAGTGCCGCACGCCCTTGATTTGTCTTTAATAAATGGTTACGCTGTTTTAGTATTTTTTGGAAAGTCAATAAATCATGTAAATAAACGGGCGAGATTTGCCCAATTTCCATATCGATAAAACGACGTCTTATTTGCGGGCTGCCTTTTACAACATTTAAATCTTCAGGAGCAAACATCACAACATTCATCTGCCCAACGTATTCACTCAGGCGTGATTGTTCAATATGATTCACTTTCCCTTTTTTCCCCTTTTTAGATACCGTTAATTGTATCGGAATACTGCCATAACGTTTCTGTACAACACCTTCTATTTTACCATAGTCTTGTTCCCAACGTATTAATTCTTTATCGTTCGATGTGCGGTGAGATTTTGCCATCGCGAGCACATAAATGGATTCCATTACATTTGTTTTACCCTGTGCATTTTCACCGATGAACACATTAATCTTTGGAGAAAATTCAAGAGCAAGTGACTCATAATTTCGATAGTTAGTTAGCTGTAAACGCTCAATATTCATTATTAGTCTCCAATTTCACTCACAATACGGAAACGACCTATGCCTGGAATGTTCACAACATCTCCGTCACGTAATTTACGTCCACGGCGATCATCTACTTCCCCATTCACATACACGGTATTTTCTGATAAAAACCACTTAGCCATTCCACCAGAACTAATTGCATCTGTTATTTTTAATAGCTGTCCTAGTGTTATAAACTCTGTATCAATTATGATGTCCTTCAAAATCATTCATCCTCCGGTTAACAAGCTTTATCCTTTTATCATACCAAAAAAGTGTTTAAGAAGTAAAAGAGAGTTGCTTCAATTCGTTTTTGAAGCAACTCTCTTCTCTTTACTTAAATCGTTTAATATGTGCGTACAGGTAAGATTAATTGGAGAATAGAATCATCATGAACAGCACGTAAAATGAATGGACGCATTGCACCAGTAAATTGAATGATGACATCTTGCCCATCAATGGCTTTTAATGCTTCCATCATGTATTTTGCGCTAAATGAAATTTTTAACGTATCTCCTTCAAGTGATTCTACTTGTATTTGTTCTTGTACTTTTCCAATTTCAGGAGAGTTCGATGAAATTTCAATTACATTCCCTTCTAACGTTTCCAGACGAACAACGTTATTGCGATCTTCACGTGCTAAAAGAGATGCACGATCAATAGCTTGTAGCAATGCTTTCCCGTTAATCGTTACATTTGTTTGATAGCTCTCAGGTATTAAACGGGATGTATCAGGGTAATTCCCTTCTAGTAAACGGGAAAAGAACAACATGTTATCCGCTTTAAAAAGAACCTGTTGATTAGTCATAACAATTTGTACAGGGTTTGTAGAATCTTCTAAAATTTTGTTTAATTCATTTAAACTTTTACCTGGGATAACGACATTAGATACCCCTGAAGGTAATTGCTCTAATTTTGTTTTTCGGCGCGCTAAACGGTGACTATCTGTTGCAACACATACTAATTCGCCGTCTTGGATATTCCAATTTACCCCTGTTAAGACAGGTCTAGTCTCTGATGCTGCAACAGCAAAAACTGTTTCTCGAATAATTGATTTTAACAAATCTGCAGGAATTGTAAAGCGTTCTTCTGCTGAGATTTCTGGTAATAGTGGATATTCAATTGCATCTTGTCCAATTAAATGGAACTCTGATTTACCAGAACGAATATACGTCGCAAAGCCATTTGTTACTTCAATTTCAACATCGTTAGTTGGCAATTTACGGACGATTTCATTGAACATGCGTGCCTGTAATACAATTGAGCCTATTGTTGTAATCGTCATAATTTGTTCGCCGTTTTCTTCAGCTGGAATAAATGTCTGGATTGTAATATCTTGATCGCTACCTGTTAAACTAACTCCTTCGTTTGTTACATCGATTTTAATACCTGTCAAAATAGGCACAGTTGTTTTTGAGCTAACGGCTTTCATTACATCATTCAAACCTGCTAGTAAATAATCGCGCATAATCTCAAATTTCATCATTTTTACCTCACTTATATAATTATTTATTATTTAAAAGATTAATAGATATAGTAATAGGTCCTGTGGATTTGTGGATAAGTATGTTTTAACGGCATAAAATCAGTCTATCCACATGTAGATAGACTGTGCATAACTTAGTTGAAAAATACATATTTTATCCACAACATTACTTACCTAGCATATTGCGAATTTGTTTAATATCTTGCTGTAGTTGTTGATCGGTTTTAAGCAGTGAAGCAATTTTCTCATGAGCATGAATGACGGTTGTATGATCACGCCCACCAAATTCTTCCCCAATTTTAGGCAATGAAAAATCAGTGAGTTCACGTGATAAGTACATGGCTACTTGTCGTGGGAAAGCGATTGATTTTGTACGTTTCTTTGCTGAAAAATCTTCTAAACGAATATTAAAATGCTCTCCTACAGCATTTTGAATGTCTAAAATCGAAATCATGCGCGGTTTTGCATTTGGCATAATATCTTTTAATGCAGCAGCAGCCAATTCTGGCGTTACTTCCTCATGTACTAAAGAAGAGTAAGCAACGACCCGTATTAAAGCACCTTCTAATTCACGAATATTGGAATCAATCTGATTTGCTATATAGAGCATTACTTCATTTGGAATATCAAGCCCATCTGCTTTGGCCTTTTTACGTAAAATAGCAATACGTGTTTCTAAATCAGGTGGGGCAATGTCTGTAATGAGTCCCCATTCAAAGCGTGAACGTAAGCGATCCTCCAATGTTGGAATTTCTTTTGGTGGACGGTCACTTGATATAACAATTTGTTTAGATTCCTCATGTAATGTATTAAATGTATGGAAAAATTCTTCTTGTGTAGATTCCTTCCCCGCTAAAAATTGGATATCGTCTATTAACAGTACGTCAACATTGCGGTATTTATTACGGAAATCGATCGCTTTATTGTCACGTATGGAGTTAATAAATTCATTTGTAAATTTTTCAGATGACAAATACACTACTTTGGCATTTGGATTTTGTTCTAATACGTAATGACCGATTGCGTGCATTAAGTGCGTTTTTCCAAGTCCTACTCCCCCATAGATGAAAAAAGGATTATAGGCTTTCGCGGGTGCTTCAGCAACAGCGAGTGAAGCAGCGTGTGCAAATCGATTACCAGAACCGATGACGAATGTATCAAACGTGTATTTCGGATTCAGCATTCCGGGCGAAATATCATGTTGATCGCTTGACTTTCCTTGAATTTTTGGTGCTGGGAGCTCGAAATCTTCAGCCCCTTGATCTTTTTGAACAACGAATTTGATGAGCAAGTCTTCCCCTGTAAGTTCCGTTAAAATGCCTGTAATCAAGTGAACATAGTGATTTTCTAACCAGTCGCGTGCAAATGAATTGGGAGCTGCAATGGTCACGTTAGATCCCTTATAGGAAAGAAGTTTAGTTGATTTAAGCCATGTTTCGAAGCTTGGTTTTGAAATCTTTTGTTCGACTTGCGCTAGGACGTTATTCCATAATTGCTCTAAATGTTCCAAGCTTTTTCGTCCTTTCATAATGTTTTTACTCTATAAAAGTGAATAGATACTATTTATATTTCTCTAATTTTTTGTTACATTCACATAGTCACAGCTTGTGGATAAAATATATTCAATGTATGTGAAAAAAACTGTCCACAGATTATTAACAACTGTGGATAAAATATTTCCCAAAAAACTAGTCCACAAGAGAAAACATTTTTATCGTATCAAAAAAAATAAGTAATTTCAATACTTTCAATAACTTATCCACATAACTCCTGTTTATTCATATGAAAATTATCCACAGGCTATGAGTTTGTGAAAAAGTTGTAGATATCAGCTGTGGATAATTTAGAATGGCAGAAAAAATATCCACAATCATTTTGTGTAAGTAATGTTATAACTGTGGATAAAGATAGAAGATGATTGTTTGAGGGGAATATAAGGAAATAGGGAATTTTGGGTTAAACGTTGACAAAATAAGTGGTTGCTATATATAATAAGCAAGTCTGTATGGAAGAATATACGAACACTCATTTAGGAGGTGCAATATATAATGAAACGCACATATCAACCATCTAAACGTAAACACAGTAAAGTTCACGGTTTCCGCGCACGTATGAGCACAAAAAATGGTCGTAAAGTTTTAGCAGCTCGTCGTCGTAAAGGCCGTAAAGTTTTATCAGCATAAGTCCACTGAGCCACATCAGTGGTCTTTTTTTTCGTTATTTTTCATAGTTACATTGAAAAAGCAATAGATGGAGCTGGGATCTTTGAACAAACGCCAACGAATAAAAAAGAATGAAGAATTTCAGAAGGTGTTTAAAAAGGGGAAGTCATTCGCGAACCGTCAATTTGTCGTTTATTGTTTAAAAAAAGAAAACCAAACGGCGTTTCGTATCGGTTTATCTGTCGGAAAAAAGATTGGGAAAGCCGTGACACGGAATCAAATTAAACGCTATATTCGCCAAACATTTCTTGAGTTGAAAGACAACGTTCGCCAAGATATGGACTATGTTATTATCGCCAGAAATCCGGCGGCCACATTAGATTTTCACGAAACCAAGAAAAGTTTGGAGCATGTATTAAAGATTGCTAAAATGATGAAATAAAATGACAGATTATTTTATGCAACACTGAATACAGTGATTCTTGAAACAATTAGTAGAGTGTAAGCGCCAACACATGGTAAAATAACCTCTATAGAAGAAAATTGAATAGTTGCTCTAGGAGGAAGAAGGCTTGAAGAAAAGACTTTGGGTTATTCTGACGCTTGTGTCAGTAGCATTGCTACTTTCAGGATGTACAGAATTTGACCAACCGATTTCAGCCGAAAGTAAAGGCTTTTGGAATGAATTTATCGTTTGGCCACTCGTATCATTTATTAAGTATTTTTCAGATCTTTTAGGCACTTATGCGTTAGGGATTATCGTTGTAACAATCATTATTCGTTTAGCGATTTTGCCATTAACAATTAAGCAAATTAAAAGCTCGAAAAAGATGCAAGAGATTCAGCCGAAATTAAAAGAGCTTCAAGCAAAATATAGCTCTAAAGATGCTGTCACTCAGCAAAAGTATCAACAAGAAATGATGGCATTAATGCAATCCTCAGGTGTAAATCCACTTGCTGGGTGTTTACCAATTTTTATTCAGATGCCAATTTTAATCGGCTTCTATCATGCTATTAGCCGTATGAATGCAACACCTGTTTATGAATTAGGTACATTTATGTCCATTCCACTCGCTGAACCAAGTATTATTCTTGCTGTCGTAGCAGGTTTAATTCAATTTGTTGTATTAATGACTGGTCCAGCAATTGATAACCCACAAATGAAAGTTATGATGTATATCATGCCATTAATGATTATTGGTTTTGGTATTGTTTTACCAGCAGCCTTATCGTTATACTGGGTAGTCGGAAATATCATTTCGGTATTACAAAACCTTGCAATTTACAAACCTTGGAATAAGAAAACGGATACTGCTACTACAGGAGGAGCAAAATAGTGAAACAAATTACGCAAATAGGCGCAACAGTCAATGAAGCGATCTCATTAGCGTTACAAAAGCTTGGCAAAACCCGTGAGCAAGTAGATGTAGAAGTTTTACAAGAAGGTAAAAAAGGATTTTTAGGTTTTGGTGCACGCAATGCAGAAATACGCGTCACAGTGAAAGAAAATGTTCAAGCAATTACTGAGGAAGAAATTGTAACTGAACCTCAGTCAGTTGAGTCGGCTAAAGGGGACCAACCAATCATTCAACAATCTGTTGAAGACAAGCCTGCCAGCGAAGAAAACGGGGAAGAGCCAGTTCAAGTCGTAAATGACGATCAACCTGAAGTGCAAGAACAAAATCCTATTGAAGAGGCAAAAGCATATTTAATGCAGATTGCCCTTGCAATGGATATTACAGATTTAAACATTTACACGGAATCAGAAGGCAAATACGTATCATTTAAGCTAGAAAGTGAGAAAGCAGCATTTTTAATTGGTAAGCGTGGTCAAACATTGAATGCATTGCAACAATTAACACAACTCGTATTAAATAAAAGTGCTCAGTCTTTTATGCTTGTAAAGCTGGATGTAGAAGATTACCGTGAACGCCGTCAAGTATCGTTAGAACAACTAGCAGAGCGGATGGCAGATAAAGCTATTCGTACACGTAAAGCTGTTAAATTCGAACCGATGCCGTCGTATGAGCGAAAAATTATTCATAACGCACTGGCAAATCGATTGGATATAGAAACGTATTCAGAGGGCGTTGAGCCAAATCGCTATTTAGTGATTGAGCCACTTAAGTAAACATACAGACAATGGACAGAGGTATCGCAACTTGCGACTGCCTCTGTTTTTCTTTTGTAGCAACATGAGATATTCATTCGTGTTACGTTGTCTTAAGAAGTAAGGAAAAAATAAGATCCCTCGGTAACAGGAAAGTAAAGGATATGCTACTTTTAAATTAGCTTCACTTTAGATTTTAAGGAAAATATGTTAGTCTAAATTGTTAGTAATTATAGAGCATCTACGAATTATCCACATGTGGATAATTCAGACTAATTGTAAGCACGCATATGTTCATGTTTGTCTTCACATGTTTTTATTGCAGTCTGAAATTTTTTTAAAATAAATAAGGTTCAATACCAAAATATGTTCTTGATTAAAAAATGTAGGATTATAAAAGCACATGGAGTGAAGGGCGGCGACTCCAGCGGGAAAAGCGAGATAGTCGAGACCCCGCAGGAGCGAAGAATGAGCGACGAGGAGGCTCGACCTCGCCCGCGGAAAGCGTCCGCCCGTAACGGAATGTGCGGTCAAGTACACGTTTTGGTGAAGAGCCATAAATAAAGTACACCGTTTTCGGTATTCATATAGGAGGCTACAAAATGGAGTTTGATACAATTGCTGCGATTTCCACACCAATGGGTGAAGGAGCAATTGCAATCGTCCGTTTAAGCGGAGATGAAGCAATTCGTATTGCAGATACAATATTTAAAGCGCCAAACGGCAAACGTTTAACAGAGGTCGCAACCCATACTATTCATTATGGACATTTAGTGGACCCTAAAACAGATGAGGTAGTAGAGGAAGTCATGCTCTCTTTAATGCGCGGACCGAAGACATTTACACGCGAGGATGTAGTAGAAATTAACTGTCATGGCGGGTTAGTATCGGTCAACCGTGTACTGCAGCTTGTACTTCGAAATGGTGCACGATTAGCGGATCCAGGTGAATTTACAAAGCGTGCCTTTTTAAATGGTCGCATCGATTTATCGCAGGCCGAAGCCGTGATGGATTTAATTCGTGCGAAAACGGATCGTGCGATGAATGTAGCACTTGGTCAAATGGATGGCAAACTATCACGTTTAATCAATTCCTTGCGTCAAGCACTGCTTGAGACACTGGCGCATGTGGAAGTGAATATTGATTATCCTGAATATGACGATGTAGAGGAAATGACCATTCCGATTTTGCTTGAAAAATGTACATGGGTACGAGATGAAATTCTGAAGTTGCTTCAAACGTCATCACAAGGGAAAATTTTACGTGAAGGTTTATCAACTGTTATTTTAGGCCGTCCGAATGTAGGGAAATCTTCGCTATTAAATAGTTTAGTGCATGAAAATAAAGCGATTGTGACAGATATTGCAGGCACAACTCGTGATATTATAGAGGAATATGTCAATGTACGTGGCGTACCGTTACGCTTAGTGGATACAGCAGGTATTCGTGAAACAGAGGATATCGTAGAGCGCATTGGTGTGGAACGTTCACGTGAAGCATTAAAGGGAGCAGATTTAATCCTTCTCGTGTTAAACTATGGAGAGGCATTATCGCCTGAAGATGAACGTCTATTTGAAACAATTCAACAGATGGACTTTATCGTTGTTGTCAATAAAACAGATTTAGAGCAAAAGATTGATTTAGAACGTGTTCGTGCACTTGCAGGTGACCACCGTGTTGTGACCACTTCGCTATTAAAAGAAGAAGGTGTGATTGAATTAGAAGAGGCAATTGCAGCACTATTCTTTGAAGGGCAAGTTGAAACAGGTGATTTAACCTATGTATCGAACTCTCGCCATATTGCTTTGCTACACCAAGCACAAACATCTATTGAGGATGCATTAAACGCGGCAGAAGCAGGTGTACCTGTTGATATGATTCAAATTGATGTAACGCGTACATGGGAGATTCTTGGTGAAATCGTCGGTGATACCGTACAAGAAAGCCTAATCAACCAACTGTTCTCACAGTTTTGTTTAGGAAAATAAAGCCATGGTCACACAGATTCCATAAATGTAGACCAACATTTAGAAGATATATTTTATATACGTAAAGTTATTTGTAGAAAGGAAGAAAGAGCATGCCAACAACTTATGAGGCAGGCACATATGATGTAATTGTCGTCGGCTCAGGACATGCTGGGGTAGAAGCAGCATATGCAGCAGCGAAATCCGGCGTAAAAACATTAATGCTGACAATCAATTTAGAGCTAATTGCCTTTATGCCCTGTAACCCGTCAATCGGCGGTCCAGCTAAAGGCATCGTCGTACGTGAAATTGATGCGTTAGGCGGCGCAATGGGCAAAGTAATAGATAAAACGCATATTCAAATGCGTATGTTAAATACAGGGAAAGGACCAGCTGTTCGTGCATTACGTGCGCAAGCCGATAAAGTCCTATACCAGCGTGAAATGAAACGCCTGCTTGAAGCGCAAGAAAACTTGCAAATTCGTCAAGCTATGGTGGAAGAGTTAATAATAGAAGATGGGGAAGTAAAAGGTGTTGTGACACAAGTCGGTGCCATTTTCCGTGCTAAAGCAGTCATTTTAACAACAGGTACATTCCTGCGCGGTGAAATCATTTTAGGTAATTTAAAATACTCATCTGGTCCTAACCACCAGCAGCCATCTATTCGCTTAGCCGATAATTTAAAAGAATTAGGCTTTGATATGGTACGCTTTAAAACAGGTACACCACCACGTGTCAACAGTCGTACAATCGATTATTCCAAAACAGAGATTCAACCAGGTGATGATGTACCACGTGCGTTCAGCTTTGAAACAACAGAGTACATCATGGATCAGCTCCCTTGTTGGTTAACGTATACAAGTGAAGAAACGCATGACATTATTCAAAATAATCTACACTTATCTCCGATGTTCTCAGGGATGATCAAAGGAACAGGTCCGCGTTATTGTCCTTCAATTGAAGATAAAGTAACGCGTTTTGCGGATAAGCCACGTCACCAAATCTTCCTTGAGCCAGAAGGTCGTGATACACAAGAAGTATATGTACAAGGCTTCTCAACAAGTTTACCAGAGCATATTCAACGCGAAATGGTGGCAAGTATCCCAGGTTTAGAAAACGCTGAAATTATGCGTTCTGGCTACGCTATTGAATATGATGCCATTGTGCCCACTCAGCTATGGCCAACGCTTGAAACAAAGGCGATTAAAGGGTTATACACAGCGGGTCAAATTAATGGTACATCTGGCTATGAGGAAGCAGCTGGTCAAGGGTTAATGGCTGGTATAAATGCAGCAGCCAAAATACAAGCGAAAGAAGAGATTATTTTATCTCGTTCCGATGCGTATATCGGTGTATTAATTGATGACTTAGTGACAAAAGGGACGAACGAACCGTATCGTTTATTAACATCACGTGCAGAATATCGTTTATTATTACGTCATGATAACGCGGATTTACGTTTAACAGATGTCGGTTATCAAGTAGGCTTAATTTCAGAAGAACGGTACACACATTTCCAACAGAAACGTGAACAAATCGAAGCGGAAATTGCCCGTTTACGCGACATCATCGTAAAGCCGAACGCTAAAACACAGGAAACGATTCGCTCAGTTGGTGGAACAGAGTTAAAAGATGGTATTCGCGCGTCGGATTTAGTGAAGCGTACAGAAATGACTTATGACCTTGTAGCTGAGTTGATTGAGCCAGCAGCGGTTGAATTATCAGAGGAAGTACGTGAGCAAATCGAGATTCAATTGAAATATGAAGGTTATATTCAAAAAGCACTGCAACAAGTGGAAAAGCTAAAGAAGATGGAAGATAAGAAAATTCCAGAGGATATCGACTATGATGCTATTTCAAGTTTAGCGACGGAAGCACGTCAAAAATTAAAGCAAGTACGTCCATTATCGATTGCACAGGCGAGCCGTATTGCAGGTGTAAACCCTGCTGATATTTCTATTTTACTTGTATACATTGAGCAAGGGAAAATTGCCCGTATAGTAGAGTAAACCATATTTCTTAGTAGATATTTATCAGGGGGTGTCCCGAAAGCTGTTACTTTCTGGACGCCCCCATTTTATAAAGGAGACGAACATGAACGAACAACAATTTATCGAAGCTTTAGCAGCTAAAGGCATTGAGCTAACAGAGACACAAGTGGCCCAGTTTAAAAAATATTTTGAGTTGCTTGTTGAGTGGAATGAAAAAATGAATTTAACAGCGATTACCGATGTAGAAGGTGTCTATTTAAAGCATTTCTATGATTCAATTAGCGCATCCTTTTATTTTGACTTCACAAAGGTTGTATCCGTATGTGACGTTGGGGCAGGAGCTGGTTTCCCGTCCATTCCAATCAAAATTTGTTTCCCCCATTTACATGTGACAATTGTAGATTCGTTAAATAAACGCATTACATTCTTAAACCATTTATCAGAAGAATTACAATTAGAAAATATGTCATTTGTCCATTCTCGTGCAGAAGAATTTGGCCAAAATACAAAATATCGTGAGCAGTTTGATGTGGTGACAGCTCGTGCAGTGGCGCGTCTTTCAGTACTCTCAGAGCTATGTATTCCACTAGCAAAACAAGGGGGATCATTTGTAGCGTTAAAGGCCGCAGCTGGTGCACAAGAGCTAAAAGAAGCTAAAAAAGCGATTACAACGTTAGGGGCTTCGTTAAAAGAAGAATTTAACTTCCTGTTACCAGTTGAGGAAAGTGAGCGTTCATTGTTTGTATTTGATAAGATAAAACAAACACCGAAGAAATACCCACGCAAACCAGGTGTTCCAAATAAAACACCAATTCAGTAAAATGAAGTAGAAAAGAGAAATAATTCGTTGTTTTCATGCATATACATTTATATTTAAGACATTATGTATAAAATTAACGTTTTATGGACTATGTACATTTCTTCTCGTATCATAAATAATAGTTATATATTGAGCAAGATAGTTTCTTAAAGGTGGTGCCAGTGGATGAAGAGTCCTTTTTCACGTTGGTTCGGAGGCGGAAAACAAGAATCCGAAGTGAAAAGTGAAGTAGAAGTGGTGAGTACAGCTGCAGAAGAAGTAGTGAAAATTCCAATCGATAAAATCGTCCCAAACCGTTTCCAACCTCGAACTGTTTTTGATGAAGAAAAAATTGAAGAATTATCAAGAACAATTCATACGCATGGTGTGATTCAACCGATTGTATTACGTCCGAGCGCGGAAACGGAAGGAATGTATGAGATTATTGCCGGTGAACGCCGATATCGTGCAATGAAAAAACTACAATGGGAAGAAGTACCAGCAATTGTCCGTACGTTAAATGATAAAGAAACGGCATCCATTGCGTTAATTGAAAACTTACAACGTGAAGAATTGACGGCAATCGAGGAAGCTTTAGCGTATCAACAACTGCTTGAACTTCATTCACTGACGCAAGAGGCACTTGCTCAACGTCTAGGGAAAGGGCAGTCAACGGTGGCGAATAAACTTCGCCTACTGAAGCTCCCACAATTTGTGCAAGAGGCCATTTTAAACAGAGAAATTAGTGAGCGTCATGCCCGTGCTTTAATTGCCATCAAAGATGAACAATTACAAATGCAATTAATCGCAGCGGTCAAGGAAGATGACTGGAATGTTCGCCAATTGGAAGAACAAATCTATCAAATTCTTAATCCTCAAGAAGAACAGTTAGAAGGTCAGCAAGAGGAAAAGCCGCAACCACAACGTGCGAAACGTAAAGCGATTAGTAAAGATATACGTATTGCATTAAATACGATTAAGCAATCGTTATCAATGGTGACAAAAAGCGGAATTGCTGTTAAAACAGAAGAAGAAGATAATGATGAATACTATCAAATTACGGTGAAAATCCCGAAAAAGAAATAGTAAAAACTCCCGAACTGAATAATTGTTCGGGAGTTTTTTATTACTAAAATAAAGCCAGGAACTTAACATTTTACGATAGTCTGTTCCTATTATCATAAAAACAGTTAAATTATAGAATATTTTGACGACTCGGCGTCTCCTTTTTGTTAGAATGAAAGAGTATTAGTTTAGAAAGTTTCGTGTAAAAAAAGAGAGCATTTAACGAATATCGAAGTTGAAAGCAGGTGCACAAATGGGAAGAACTATTGCAATTGCCAATCAAAAAGGCGGCGTTGGGAAAACAACGACATCTGTCAATTTAAGCGCATGCCTTGCTTACCTAGGAAAGAAAACACTACTCGTAGATATTGACCCACAAGGTAATGCCTCAAGCGGTGTCGGCATTAACAAAAAAGAAATTGATGGGTGCATCTATGATATTTTAATCGATGATGAACCGATGAAATCGTATGTTCATGAAACAAAAGTAGAAAATTTATGGGTTGTACCTGCCACAATGTCATTAGCAGGAGCAGAAATTGAGCTTGTCTCTGCTATTTCACGTGAAGTACGTCTAAAGCGTGCACTGGATGAAATGAAAAATCATTACGATTATATTATTATCGACTGCCCGCCATCACTTGGATTATTAACAATTAATGCATTAACTGCTTCAGATGGTGTGTTAATTCCTGTACAATGTGAATATTACGCATTAGAGGGACTGAGTCAGCTCCTATCGACGGTACGTCTAGTGCAAAGGCATTTAAACAAAGAGCTAATTATTGAGGGGGTACTTTTAACAATGCTTGATGCACGTACAAATTTAGGTTTACAAGTCATTGAAGAAGTGAAAAAGTATTTTCGAGATAAAGTGTATAGGACGATTATTCCACGAAATGTGCGTTTAAGTGAAGCGCCGAGTCATGGGAAGCCTATTATTTTGTATGATGCTAAGTCACGCGGATCGGATACGTATTTAGAGTTAGCAAGGGAAGTGATTAAAAATGGCTAAAGGATTAGGAAAAGGAATTAATGCATTTTTCCCGGATGAATCGATTCATAGCGAAAATACGGTGGAGTATATTGCGATGGGTAAATTAATTGTGAATCCGTTCCAACCACGTCAAATCTTTAATGAAGAAGCATTAAAAGAATTGGCGGAGTCCATTAAAGAACATGGCATTATTCAACCAATTGTTGTGCGACCAAAAGAGAAGAAATATGAAATTATTGCTGGTGAGCGACGTTTTCGTGCTGCTCAAATGGCCGGTTTAAAAGAAGTGCCTGCCATCGTAAAAGACATGACAGAACAGCAAATGATGGAAGTAGCTATTCTAGAAAATTTACAACGAGAAGATTTAACGCCAATTGAAGAAGCTGAGGCGTATAGTAGCTTAATTGAAAATTTACATTTTACACAAGAACAATTAGCTAAGCGATTAGGGAAAAGCCGTTCATACATTGCCAACCATATTCGTTTGTTACAATTGCCAGAGGAAGTACGTAAGTCGATCAATGAAGGTGTACTATCAATGGGACATGGGCGTACATTGTTGGGATTAAAGAATAAAGGGCGCATTCAAGAGATTGCGAATAAAGTACTTGCACAAGGATTAAATGTGCGGCAGTTAGAAGCACTTGTGCATCAATTAAATGAAAATGTTTCACATGAAACAAAGAAGAAAGTGAAAAAGGATGTCTTTGTAGAAGCAACCGAGTCACAACTGCGTGATTATTTTGGTACAGGCGTACAAATTAGAAAGCAGAAAAATAAAGGTAAAATTGAAATTGAGTTTTATTCGGAAGATGATTTAGAGCGTATTTTAGAAATTTTAAACGTGAAATTAGATTAACCGTAGAGCTCTCTTAAAAGAGGGCTTTTATTATTGGATAGGGAGCTTGTCATCATGATTTTACTCGGGTCATTTTTAAATGCTTTATTTATTATTATGGGGGCACTAATCGGCAGAGTGTTCCGAAATATCCCAGAAAAAATGAAAGAAACAGCGCTTTCTATTATTGGACTTGCTGTTGCCGTATTAGGGATTCAAATGGGGTTTGAAAGTAACAATTTTGTCATTGTTATTATTAGTTTAGTGATAGGTACGGCACTTGGTGAGTGGTTTGATTTAGACCGTATGTTTAACCGTTTTGGGCAATGGATTGAATTCTTACTTATGCGTGGGAAAGTTAAGAAGAGCAATAGCTCCATTGCGGAAGGTTTTGTCACAGCATCACTTATTTTTGTGATTGGCTCTATGGCCATTCTTGGTGCTTTAGATAGTGGCTTACGCAATGACCATGACGTACTTATCACTAAAGGGATTATCGATGGATTTACATCGATTATTTTAGCATCGACACTTGGAATTGGTGTATTATTATCTGCTGTTCCAGTATTTATTTATCAAGGGGCAATTGCGCTTTTAGCAGGTGCCATTAGTGTCTACATCCCAGAAGCCGCGCTTGATTTGTTCATTCGTGAAATGACCGCAACTGGTGGGATCATGATTATGGCGATTGGGTTAAATATCGCAGGCTTAACGAAAATTCGAATAGCCAATTTGCTGCCGAGTATTATAATAGTGGGCGTAATTGTTGCTATATTGTTTGTTTTTCAGTAAATGACGTTGCCAAGCAAGCGTTAACGCACGGGCAATGGCTATACTCATAGAATGTGTAACATGTAACCGCGTATTTTGTAGTACCATTGTTTCCATAAAGCCACCAACATTCACAACCCCTTTAATCGAGATATCTCCGATGGGGGGGAGTTCTTTTTTGACAGCCTTTCCTGGATATAAGGCACTATCTCTGACGATGATAGAACCGATCGATCCTTCTTCGCCAAGGCAAGCATCAATGGCTATAATAAATGGGCAAGGTGTACGTGTTTCTAACTCTGCCTGTGTTTCCAGTAAATTCAGTGCATGAACAGGCTTTTCAAGTGTGCCGAGCACTGTAAATGGGAAGGCATAGCTTTGGATTAATTGATTACCTACCAATGGTCCAAGTGCATCACCCGTGGAACGATCCGTACCGATACAACAGAAGACAAGTTGTTCATGATCAAATGGAATATGTTCCAGAAAGAGTTCACTTAGTTGCCAAACTGCACTTGCTTTCTCATAATGAATAACATAATGAAATGTGGAAGGTTGTTGCATAAAATGACCTCACTTTTACATGTAATAATCTACGCGTATTTCAAATGGAAATACGTTATATTTATGCAGTATATTCAAAAATAGACATTGCTATACAAGAGGTGACAAATTTGGAAGAAGCAAAGACGGATTTAAGCTGGATCCATAAGAAATCTACTGAAATATGGGATTTTCTAACGAGTGAGGAACTTTGGGATTTTATACTTGTCGCATCGCTTAAAATTATTGCTATTGTAATCACGTCCTATCTAGTTGTATTTATTGGGAAAAAATTCATTGCAAAAGTGTTTTTATTGCGTATACGGTCGCCATTAAATCATTCAGAACGTCGTCAAAAGACCATTTTAAAGTTATTACAAAGCGTATTGTCTTACTTAGTCTATTTTTCTGCGATTATGGGCATTTTATCGAGTTTACACATTCAAGTAGCCGGGCTTTTAGCTGGGGCAGGGATTGCCGGGTTAGCAATCGGCTTTGGTGCACAAAGTTTAGTAAAGGATGTTATTACAGGCTTCTTTATTATTTTTGAAGATCAGTTTGGTATTGGCGATTATATTCGGGTGAACGCAGCAGAAGGTACGGTCGTAGAAATTGGGTTACGTACAACCAAAATTAAAGGTGTCACAGGTGAACAGTTTATTATTCCAAATGGTGCGATTACGGATGTAACGAATTTCTCGATTAACAATTCAAAGGCGATGATTGATTTACAAGTCGCTTTTGATGCAGATATTGAAAAGGCAGAGAAGGTAATTAATCAGTATTTATCGACTTTACCTGAAGTGCACCCTGAATTAGTTAGTCCGCCCACATTTTTAGGGGTACAAAATATTACAGGGACAGAGGTAACGATTCGCATTATGGCAGAAACGTTACCCCTTCAACAGTATGCGGTAGCTCGAACAATTCGTAGAGATGTAAAAGACCTACTTGAGAAAAATGGTATTCCGATTCCTTACCCCAAAATGATGCTATATGATCGCGTAATGGGGCGTGAAGTGGAAGGAGGAGAGTAAGTGTGGAAGAAAAACAATTTAATTTACATGACATCGTAGAAATGAAAAAGCAACATCCTTGTGGAACGAATGCTTGGAAAATTATTCGGATGGGGGCTGATATCCGCATTAAATGTGAGGGATGTGGTCATAGTGTCATGATTCCCCGCCGTGAATTTGCGAAAAAGATGAAAAAAGTATTACAACATGCAGCAGAGCAGTAATTTGACCCGATTAGACTTTTTTTGAGTGAATCAATATAATAGATGAGGTTATAAAAAGAGAACATACTTAACGAACATAGAAAGGTTGTGTCCATTTATGGCATTAACAGCTGGTATTGTCGGTTTACCTAACGTAGGTAAATCCACGTTATTCAACGCAATTACAAAGGCAGGGGCACTTGCTGCGAACTATCCATTTGCTACAATCGATCCAAACGTCGGCATTGTAGAAGTACCTGATGCACGTTTAGCTAAATTAACAGAGCTTGTAACACCAAAGAAAACAGTCCCAACGTCATTCGAGTTTACGGATATTGCGGGTATCGTAAAAGGAGCTTCTCAAGGGGAAGGGTTAGGAAATAAATTCCTTTCTCATATCCGTGAAGTCGATGCGATTTGCCAAGTGGTACGTTGTTTCGAAGACGAGAATATCACACACGTAGCAGGTGCAGTAAACCCAATTGATGATATTGAAGTCATCAACTTAGAGTTAGTATTAGCAGATTTAGAATCTGTCGACAAACGTCTTCAAAAAGTAAGCAAAATGGCAAAACAAAAAGATAAAGAGGCGTTGATTGAAGAGCCAATTTTATCAAAAATCAAAGCTGCGTTAGAAGCAGATCAACCTGCACGTGCAGTTGAATTAACAGATGATGAGTTAAAAGTCATTAAAGGTCTTCACCTTTTAACAATCAAACCAATGCTATATGTAGCAAACGTATCTGAAGATGAAGTAGCAGATGCAGATAACAATAAATACGTACAAATGGTGCGAGAGTTTGCAGCGAAAGAGGGCTCTCGTGTCATTACCGTTTGTGCCAAAGTGGAAGAAGAAATTTCTGAGCTAGATGACGAAGAAAAAGCTATGTTCTTAGAAGAGTTAGGTATTAAAGAATCAGGTTTAGATCAATTAATCCGTGCTTCTTATGACTTATTAGGCTTAGCTACTTACTTCACTGCTGGTGTACAAGAAGTACGTGCTTGGACATTTCGTAAAGGCATGAAGGCGCCACAATGTGCGGGCGTGATCCACTCTGACTTCGAGCGCGGATTCATCCGTGCAGAAACAGTGGCATATGATGATTTAGTAGAAGCTGGCTCACATACGGCAGCAAAAGAAGCGGGTAAAGTTCGTTCTGAAGGTAAAGAATACGTTGTGCAAGATGGCGACGTTATGCTATTCCGTTTCAATGTATAAAAATGAAATAAAAACTGTCTCCCTTTTGGGTGACAGTTTCAGACTGTAGACAAACTCGAAAATTTCGAGTTTGTCTACAGTCTTTTTTCTTTATAAAATAAAATTAAAAGATATTCTTGAAAATAAAATTAGCACTTACTACTAGAGGTGATAGATA
>NZ_JBDQZI010000026.1:0-23718 GCF_042920265.1 Lysinibacillus sp. KU-BSD001
AGTCTAGTGATGATGGCAAAGAGGTCACACCCGTTCCCATACCGAACACGGAAGTTAAGCTCTTTAGCGCCGATGGTAGTTGGGGGCTTCCCCCTGTGAGAGTAGGACGTCGCTAGGCACACAAAAGACTCGATGATATCGGGTCTTTTTTTCTTTTTATAGGAAAGAATAAAATTGGGCACTGTATAGAACAATGATCATAAAAAATCGTCTATGTCTAGATGAAAGTATCATCCCCTTACATACCACCGCCTCAATAAACCATAATGTTACTTGAAATGTAATATTATGGTTTATTAAATGATGTAAATATTATATAATCTTATATGTTTACTCCATTGTGATGAGTAAAAAGGCGTATTCTATTTTTGAAGTTTCCCTATATTTATTTTTAGGGAGATTTTATAGTTAGAAGAAATAAAATAAAAGGGGAGTCTGTAATGAAAAAATTGTTCAAGAGTACGGTAGCTACATTCCTTGCGATGATAATGATGCTTTCCATGATTATCCCAGCAATGGCTGCTGAGCAACAAACACCTGATATAAGTGAGTGGGCAATAGAGGCACTACACGAAGGTGAAAAGTTCGGCATTTTTCCAATGGAATGGTATTATGACGGTTTTAGAAGTGAGATTTCATTAGAAAGATTAAATACCTTATTATCATTAACAGAGAAAAAAATTGCGTCATTAAATCTTGAGAAGAATAAAAATTATAAGCCTGTTAGCTATAAAGAGGATAACTCTAGAGGAGATATCATCAATAGACTTTATAATATTGTGGCTCAGTATGATTTACCTGTTGGCAACGAAGCAGTAGATTATTTAAAAGAACGTAAGGTATTACGAGGCTCTAGTAAAGGGTTACAACTAGAAAAAAGTGCAACGACGGAACAAGCGGTAATACTAGCTGTTCGACTAGTAAAAGATACATACCATCTCGCACAACAAGGTGGTAAAGGTGTAGCTTGGGTAGTGGAGAACGATGATACAGTCGTTTATTTATTAGGTTCGATTCACGTAGGAATACCGGAATTATATCCGTTCAACGAAAAATTATTAACAGCTTTCAATCAATCTGATGCTCTTTTAGTAGAAGCGAATCTCTATGATTCAGAAGGAATTCAATATTTAATAGAAAAAGCAATGTATGAAGAAGGGACAACAATTAAAGATGCTGTAAGTGAAGAGACATATGCAAAAATTGAAAAGGTTGCACAAAAGCACAATTTACCATTAGAACAATTAATCATGCAAAAACCTTGGACGTTATCAAGCACTTTAACTAGCTTATCATTGAGTGAATTTTTCGGAATTTCTGTTGAAGAAATGAATAATTATGGAGTAGATAATTATTTTCTATTAAGTGCACTCCTGCAGGAAAAACCAATTATAGAATTAGAAGGTATTAAAACTCAAGTAGATATGTTTGAAGGTTTATCACCTGAGGGGCAGGAAGACTATTTAGTAGAAACACTTGATAGTATTCTAGAACCGAATGAGGAAAGTCAGTACGGGCTCATTCAGGACTGGTTTAATCATTGGGAAAATGGAGATATTGAAAATTTTGCAAAGAGTATGCAAGTTATAGAAGGTGAACCTTCAGAGTTTAATAAAGCGTTAATTGGTTTACGAGATCAAAAAATGGCTGAGAAGATTATGGCCTTATTAGAGGATAAAGAAAAAGGAACATATTTCGTTGTCGTTGGCTCAGCCCATTTCTTAGTGGATAAAACGATTCGCTATTATTTAGAAGAGAATGGATACGATGTTAAACCGTTTTACCAATAACAACAGATGTAAATAACATTGGACGATCTAGGGAACAGGTAGAGAAAAACGAATCACTTTTCTCTACCTGTTTTACTATTATTAAGTATATGGAATATGTTTAATCAGCTCTAAAATACAATGCATCGTCTTATTTTGCACTAGCAAGCCCAACAGATTGATTGTCGTATTTTTCGTCTGTTAATGCTTTTAACAGGAAATGGGCTACGCTTGCACGTGGGATTGAACGGGCAGTATGAGGTACGCTATCAAATGATTCTACGTAATCAAGCTCTAGTGGCGTATTTTTTAAGCCCATTGGACGAGCGATTGTATAAATGACATCTTTTGCAAGGATATAATCTAGTGCTGCACGGTGATCCTTTAAAGGTTTTTCTAGCATTTTCATCACCATCTTGCCTGAAATGCCTGGAATTTCACCATTTATCCCTGCTGATGCACAGTATACAATACGTTTAACCCCTGCTGCTTCCATACCGTCTGCGATATTTCTCCCCATTTTTTGAATCGATGTATGTTTTTCAGGTCCTTCTGTTGAACCAATACATGATACAACAGCGTCATGTCCGTTGATTGCCTGAGCAACTGCAGCTTCATCAAAGGCATCTCCTTGAATAATATTCACATCTACTTTTGTATGCAACTTTTCAGGCGTGCGGACGAAAGTGGTTACTTTATGTCCTTGTTTTATTGCCATTTTCACAAATTCTTGCCCGACACCGCCTGTTGCACCAAATACGATTAGTTTCATTTGATTTCACCTCTGTCTTTTATAGTTGATTAATTATAACACATGTGTCACTTATTATTATGCAGCTCACACAGTATGCTTTACGATATAATAAAAGAAGAACAATGAACGGAGTGAAGCGACATGAAAAGCGAGCGACCGCTTGTAGAGGCGCTACAAAGGTTTGTGGAAAAAGAACCGCAGTCTTTGCATGTACCAGGACACAAAAATGGGCTCATTTCAACATTACCAAAGCCTTTAAAAAAGGCGTTAATATATGATGTAACAGAACTAACAGGATTAGATGATTTTCACTATCCAGAAGAGGCAATTGAGGAAGCGCAAAAACTATTAGCCAAAACGTATGGAGCAGATTATAGCTTTTTTTTAGTCAATGGTTCGACTGTAGGGAATTTAGCGATGATTTATGCTACTTGTAAACGAGGCGATACGATTTTTGTTCAACGAAATGCGCATAAATCTGTCTTTCATGCAATCGAGTTAGTTGGAGCGAAACCGATCTATTTAGCGCCAGAGTGGGATGAGCATACAAAATCAGCGGGTGCAGTACCGCTTGATACCGTAAAAGAAGCATTGACACAACATCCAGAGGGAAAAGCGCTTGTTCTTACATATCCAACGTATTATGGTATAGTGGCAAAAGATTTAAAAGAGCAAATTGCGCTTTGCCATGCACAAAATATACCTGTGCTAGTAGATGAGGCGCATGGTGCTCATTTTACGGCGAGTGAACGATTTCCAACATCAGCGCTAGATTTAGGGGCAGATGTCGTTGTTCAATCAGCACATAAAACGCTTCCTGCTATGACCATGGCATCCTTTATGCATGTGAAATCAACACTTGTGTCGAATAGTAAAATTAATCATTACTTACGGATGCTACAATCTAGTAGTCCTTCTTATTTATTATTAGCCTCTTTGGATGATGCCAGGCATTATATTAGCAAGTATATGGAAAGTGATGCAGTATACTGCTTAGAAAAGCGAAATCAATGGATTGAAGCATTGCGTTCGATTCCATCATTAGAAGTAATAGAGGTAGATGACCCGCTAAAAGTATGCATTCGTCTGCCGGGGTACACAGGCATGGAATTAAAAGCAGCACTTGAGGAAAGTGAATTATATGTGGAGCTTGCGGATATTGAGCAAGTGCTAGCAGTTTTACCGTTATTAAAACATGGAGAAATATATCCTTACGCAGATATTCGTATTCGTGTGAAAAATGCTGTTGCTCAATTGAAAAAGAAAGAGGGTAATGGCTTTACCGTTGCAAGCAGGCAATATGAGATGGCACCGATCATTACACCGAATATGTCATTTGATGAGGTGGATATGAGGGAGAAAGAATGGATTCCGTATATGCGTGCGATTGGTCGTATCGCTGCAGGTATGCTCATTCCATATCCGCCGGGCATTCCGTTATTTGTACCAGGTGAAAAAATTACAGTAGGGAAGTTAAGTCAGTTGGAAGAATTGCTTGCAATTGGTGCTACATTTCAAGGAACGCATCGTTTAGAGGAGCGTTTCATTCAGGTACTAAAGTAGTCGTTGGAGGAATATAACAAAATGGTAGGAAATTTATTTATTACATTTGAAGGGCCAGAAGGTGCAGGGAAAACATCTGTATTAAAAGCAATGGTTGAACGGCTTCAACGTGAAAACATAGAAGTATTAGCAACACGTGAACCAGGTGGGATTGAAATTGCCGAGAAAATACGTGAAATTATTTTAAATCCAGCCCACACGGCCATGGACGCCCGCACCGAGGCATTATTATATGCTGCAGCACGCAGTCAACACTTTTATGAGAAAGTACAACCAGCACTTCAAGCAGGTCAGCATGTGTTATGTGATCGTTTTATTGATTCATCATTAGTGTACCAAGGGATAGGACGTAATTTAGGGATAGAGGCCGTACGTAGAATTAATGAATTTGCAATTGGTACGCGTATGCCAGATAAGACGATTTTATTTGATTTGGAGCCATCGATTGGACTGGCGCGAATTGCTGCAAATCGAACAGATGAAATCAACCGCTTAGATAATGAAGAGCTAGCCTTTCATGAGAAAGTACGGAAGGGGTACTTGCAATTAGCAAAAGAGGACTCAGAACGTATCATCATAATCGATGCAAGTCAGCCGTTAGACCAGGTGATAGAGGCTACTTGGGGTATTTTAAAGGAACTGCTAAAGGAAAAGTAAATGAAGTGTGGACAGCTAATATGATATAATAATAATATCTATTCAACTGAAAGGGTGAATGTGAGTGAAGTTAGTCGTAGCGGTAGTTCAAGATCAGGATAGCAATCGTCTAGCGAATGCTTTAACGAAACATGATTTTCGTGCGACAAAACTGGCAAGTACAGGTGGATTTTTACGCTCTGGAAATACGACATTTTTAATCGGTGTAGATGATGAACGTATTCCACAATTATTGGACGTTATACGAGATAATTGTCGTTCACGTGAGCAAATGGTGGCCCCTGTATCTCCACTTGGTGGAAATGCTGATTCGTATATACCTTACCCAGTTGAAGTGGAAGTTGGCGGAGCAACAGTGTTCGTATTACCAATTGAACAGTTCCACCATTTTTAAGATGGAGGAGAGATTTCTATGAAAATTAATCGTGATATGCGGGTTGGTTTTCCGAACCAAAATGAAGTGCGACAGTCAAACCAAAACGGTGCACGATTTGGCGATATGGTTGTCAAGCAAGGGTCTAAAATGCAAACTGAGCAGCTAACACGTCTACTTGGTGATATTTCCGCTGCTGGGGACCGTGTAGCACGCTCGCGAAATCTGCGAGAGTTAACACGCTTTAAAATGCTGGTAAAGCGCTTTTTACAAGAAGCGGTAGACTATGGTTTAGAAATGAAGCAATCCCATACTTGGAATCGATTTGGTGAAGGACGACGTTTAAAAATTGTAGAAACAGTGGATGAACATCTTGTTGAGCTAGCCCAAGATATTTTAAATGAAGAGAAAGAAACGATTGATTTATTAGATAAAATAGGTGAAATTAAAGGTTTATTAATTAACCTATATATGTAAAACCCGTGTCTTTATCGTGTGTGGACACGGGGTTTTTTCTAAAGGCTCTGGTCAAATATACGGTTGATATTTGCGAAAACAGTGACGCTTCACTATTTCACAAGTTTACTAACCTGAATGAAAATCAACAAATGAAGTTGCACAAAACCCAATCTGGACGCAATTACGTTGAGGTGTAATTGATAGAACGTTCATAATGAGCGTTAGAGGTGAAATAAATGGTACGACAAGTGGAAGAGCTAAAAGCATTGCAACCTATCGTAATGAAACAGCTCCAAACAATTTATGGAAAAAATAGAATGGCACATGCCTATATATTTGACGGCGAAAAAGGTACAGGAAAGCGTGATGTCATGACATTTTTTGTGAAACTTTTGTTATGTGAAAATCCGCTAGAAAATGTTCCATGTGAAACGTGTCGACATTGTATTCGAATTGATTCAGGTAATCATCCAAATATAAAACAAATAGAGCCAGAAGGACAGTTTGTTAAAATTGACCAAATCCGAGATCTCATTGCAGAAATGATGATGACAGGGGTAGAAAGTGGTCGTAAAATTTATGTGATACATCATGCAGATAAGTTAAATACAGCATCCGCTAATATGTTACTTAAGTTTTTAGAAGAGCCAGATGGTGAAGTGACGGCTATTTTATTGACAGAACAAATTCAAGGCATATTGCCAACTATTCGTTCAAGATGTCAACATATTAAATTTTCAAAAGTACCACGCCAAATTTTAATAGAACGCCTTGTAGAGCAAGGGGTTACGCATTCAATGGCTTCGACAGTGAGCATAATTACAAATGAGTTAGAAACAGCAATGATGCTCGCAAATGATGAGCAGTTTGCACATGCGAGAAAAACAGTGTTAAAATTAGTAGAGACAGTTAGACATAATGTACATGAAGCATTACTGCTCGTACATGAAGACTGGCTTCCTTCGTTTAAAGAAAAAAGTGATATGGAGCAAGTATTAGACTTACTGCTATTTGCTTATCGCGATATTGTTGCAATTAAGGCTAATCCTGATGCAGTTTGTACATATCCAGATATGCTATACAACTTTAAGGAAATGGCTTTGCATGCAACTTACGAGCGATTGTCGAGTCAAATGCAGGCGGTTTTACAAGCACGAGCCAACTTGCAGCGCAATATGAATCGAGCGTTACTGATGGAACAGCTAGTGCTGAATTTGCAGGAGGGGTATACATTTGTATAATGTAGTCGGAGTCCGCTTTAAGAAGGCGGGTAAAATATATTATTTCGATCCAGCTGCTTACATGCTAGAGGTAGGTCAGTATGTAATTGTTGAAACAGCACGTGGGATTGAATACGGGAAAGTAGTCGTCCCAATTCGGCAAGTAGATGAACATGATGTTGTATTACCACTCAAACAAGTCGTTCGTCCAGCAGACGAGCGGGATCGAATTCAAGTGGATGAAAATTTATTAGAGTCAAAGCGAGCATTTGACTTAGCAAATGTGAAGATTATTGAGCATAGCTTAGAGATGAAGCTCGTAGATGTTGAATATACATTTGACCGCAATAAGATTATTTTTTATTTTACAGCTGAAGGACGTGTTGACTTCCGCGAACTTGTAAAAGATTTAGCTTCTGTATTCCGCACACGTATCGAATTACGCCAAATTGGAGTCCGTGATGAGGCAAAACTTCTTGGTGGAATTGGTCCATGTGGACGCATGCTTTGTTGTTCTACCTTTTTAGGAGATTTCGATCCAGTATCCATTAAAATGGCAAAAGATCAAAATTTATCCCTTAATCCGACCAAAATTTCCGGGCTCTGCGGTCGTTTAATGTGCTGCTTAAAATATGAAAATGATGATTATGAAGTGGCAAAAGAAGGAATGCCAGACATTGGCGATATTACAATAACGCCAGATGGACCAGGCAAGGTGATTGGACTGAATGTTTTAGAGCGCTTAATTCAAGTTTATTTGCAGGAGCAAGAACGCGCTGCTGAATACTCACTAGAAGAGTTGTTAGAGGTTGAAAAAAATCTGATCTAGATAGAAACTTAATGGGGTGGCTTGAGTGAAGGACCGTAATTTTTTAGATACTGTTATGGAGTTCGAAAAGCAACTCGAATCAATGCAGCAACAATTTGGTGCTTTAAAGCATTTCGTTGCGCATATGATGGAGGAACATCAGACACTTCAAACGGAAAACCTTCATCTGCGAAAGCGTCTAGAAGAGCTTTTGTCCAATGAGAAACCCGTTGTGAAAAGCAAGAAGAAGGGTAGCGCATTGGATATAGGAGAAGGATATGATAACTTGGCACGCCTTTATCATGAAGGATTCCACGTTTGTCATGTTCATTTTGGAAGCTCACGCAAAGGTGAAGATTGCTTGTTTTGTCTATCGTTTTTAAATAAAGAAAATAGTTAATAAAAAGGCTGCTTCCTACTTATATAGGGGGTCAGTCTTTTCTTACGAATAAAGAGGTATCCAATTGAACATGCCTTTTCGAAATTGGAAGGAGTTAGTTATGAACGAGTGGTTAAAGGATGATGAGCGCTTAGATTATTTACTAGCGGAGGACTTGCGTATTATTCAAAGTCCATCTGTTTTTTCCTTTTCACTAGATGCTGTGTTACTTTCTCGCTTTGTTTCCGTACCAAAACGAGGAGCTATCGTGGACTTGTGTTCAGGAAATGGTGTCATTCCATTATTTTTAAGTGCGCATACGAATGCTAAAATTATAGGGGTTGAATTGCAACCGAGATTATATGATATGGCGTGTCGTAGTATAGCGTATAACAAGTTAGAAGCACAAATCGAGATGAAACTAGGTGATGTGAAAGCTGCACCGAGTGAGCTTGGTATTGAGAAATACGATGTGGTGACATGTAATCCACCGTATTTTTTAGCACATGAATTAAGCGACAAAAATGTGAGTGAGCATTATGCTATCGCACGTCATGAGTTGCATTTAACTTTAGAAGAAGCCGTATATTCGGCAAGTCGCTTATTAAAGCAAGGTGGCAAGGCAGCCTTTGTCCATAGACCTGAGCGTTTACTAGATATTGTCACAGCGATGCGTGCTAATCGCTTAGAACCAAAGCGTATGCAATTCATCTATCCGAAGTATGGCAAAGAAGCGAACACACTATTAATTGAAGGGATTAAGGATGGTAAGCCAGGGCTGAAAATCTTACCGCCTCTTTTTGTGTATCAAGAAAATAATGAATATACAGAAGAGATTCGAGTCATGCTTTATGGAGAATAAACATTATTTCTACGTGCTAGAATGTAATGATTACACTTTATATGCAGGCTATACGAATCATCTAGAAAGGCGTATCGCTACACATAATGCAGGCAAAGGTGCTAAGTATACGAAAGTACGAACGCCTGTAAAATGTATTTATTATGAAACCTTTGAGTCTAAACAAGAAGCTATGCGAAAAGAATATGCATTTAAACAATTAAAGCGCAGTGAAAAATTGAATTATATAAGGAGCAAAGCACATGAAATCACAAAAGAGTAGCCAGCATGAAAGCAGTGCTTGTTTATATTTAGTTGCTACCCCTATAGGCAATTTAGAAGATATGACGGTTCGTGCATTGCGCATTTTAAAAGAAGTGGATGTCATTGCAGCAGAAGATACACGTAACACTAAAAAACTGTGTAACTATTTTGAGATTGCGACACCGCTTGTGAGCTATCATGAGCATAATGTAGAAACGTGTGGAGAGAAGTTACTGTCGTATTTACGAGAAGGGAAATCGGTTGCACTGGTAAGCGATGCGGGTCTACCTTGTATTTCAGATCCAGGTGCTGATATTGTTGAAAAAGCACTTGCGGAAGATTTTGCAGTGGTACCAATACCAGGAGCAAATGCAGCACTAACGGCATTGATTGCTTCGGGATTAGTGCCGCAGCCATTTTACTTTTTCGGCTTTTTAAATCGGAATAAAAAAGAACGCCGTTTACAGTTGGAAAAGCTAGTAAGACGTGAGGAAACGATTTTATTTTATGAGGCACCACACCGTTTAAAAGATACATTGAAAGATTTGCATCTTATATTTGGGAATCGCCGGGTTGTTTTAGCACGTGAATTAACAAAGAAATTTGAAGAATTTTTACGTGGGACGATTGAAGAGGCAATAGAATGGGCAGAATCATATGAGATTCGCGGTGAATTTGTTGTTGTTGTGGAGGGCAATCCCTTTGGTGAACAAGAGGAAGAAGAAGCTATATGGGCATCAATGACGGTTGTTGAACATATCAACTATATAATAGAAGAAACTCATGTAAGTTCAAAAGAAGCGATTAAAGAAGTCGCAAAATTACGTGGGGTATCGAAGCGTGATGTATACAATGAATATCATCAGTAAATAAAAGAAGGGCTACCTTTCCAGAAGGGTGGCCCTTTAAACATGTAGATTATTTTTTTAGGTTGTTTTGAATTTCGTTCACTAACATTTCTGCGCCTTCTGGACTTAAAATTAATTTTCCTCCAACAAGACGGAAATTATCATCAGAAACTTCACCTGTTACAGCACAAGTCATATTAGGCATGTATTTTTTAAGGATGATTTTGTCATCATCAACGTAAATTTCTAATGCGTCTTTTTCAGCAATGCCTAATGTACGACGAAGTTCGATAGGGATCACTACACGACCTAACTCATCGACTTTACGAACAATACCTGTAGATTTCATGAAATATTTCCTCCTAAGCTTAATATAATAATTCGTCAAAATTCGACATCAATTCCTTGTCTACGATAAATCATACCAAGTAATGCCATAAACGTCAATTAATTAATACTTAAAATATTAAATTGATGTGAATTTTTCATCAAAATAAACAACAAAGTACAATAAATTAAAGATTTTTACTATATGAATCCTAAAAAGACCTAATTTTCTGAAAAATATCTTCCTTTTCGTTTGGTTTTTTTTCGACAAAGTAAATTTTTTCTTTCTAATAGGGATAGATTTGACTAATATCTAGCTATTGGTAACAAACTGTATATTACTGAACAACTAAATGGCACAATATAATGGCGAATGTGTCTTCTTAACAATCTTTCATTGAAACGAATTTCGGACTTCGTTAGAATAGGTACTATACTGTGAAACAAATGGAGGCAGTTCTAGTGAGTGAACAAAAAACATTTTATATAACAACCCCTATTTACTATCCAAGTGGTAAATTCCATATCGGTACTGCGTATACAACGGTTGCATCGGATACAATCGCACGTTACAAGCGTTTACGTGGCTTCGATGTACGTTTTTTGACAGGGATGGATGAGCATGGACAAAAAATTCAAGAAAAAGCACAAGAAGTAGGTAAACATCCTCAAGCGTACGTAAATGAGATTGCGGATGCGGCGAAAAAGCTATGGTCACTAATGGATATTTCTTATGATGACTTTATCCAAACGACGCAAGAGCGTCATAAACAAAGTGTTGAAAAGATTTTTAAACACTTTTTAGATAATGGCGACATCTATAAAGGCGAATATGAAGGACTTTATTGTGTACCATGTGAGTCATATTATACAGAGACGCAATTAGTAGACGGCAAATGTCCAGATTGTGGTCGTGCTGTTCAAACAGTTAAAGAAGAATCTTACTTCTTTAATATGAAAAAATATTCCAATAAATTACTGAAGTACTATGAAGAAAATGTCGAATTTATTGAACCAGAATCTCGTAAGAATGAAATGATTAACAACTTTATTAAGCCTGGCTTAGAAGATTTATCCGTTTCTCGTACATCATTTGACTGGGGCATTAAAGTACCTGGCGATCCAAAGCATGTTATTTACGTATGGGTAGACGCTTTATCCAACTATATTACGGCACTTGGCTATGGTTCAGACAACGAAGAGCTATTCAATAAGTATTGGCCAGCTGATGTGCATGTAGTAGGAAAAGACATTGTGCGTTTCCACACAATTTACTGGCCGATTTTCTTGATGGCTTTAGGTTTACCATTACCGAAAAAAGTATTCGCCCATGGTTTTATTATGATGAAAGATGGGAAAATGTCGAAGTCAAAAGGGAATGTTGTATACCCAGAAATGCTTGTAGAGCGTTACGGGTTAGATGCAACACGTTATTTCTTATTGCGTGAGCTGCCATTTGGTTCAGATGGTGTATTCTCACCAGAATCATTTGTGGAACGAACAAATTTCGACTTAGCAAATGATTTAGGGAACTTATTAAACCGTACTGTATCCATGATGAATAAATATTTTGACGGGTTCATTCCAACAGAAAATCTAGAAGCAACAGTGTTTGATGCGGCATTAAAGGCGCATGCAGAAGAAGTACGTGTTAAATATGAAGAAAGCATGGAGAAAATGCAATTTAGTGTTGTATTATCTGAGCTATGGTCACTTGTATCACGTACAAATAAATATATTGATGAAACATCTCCTTGGGTCTTGGCAAAGGAGGAGGCAGACAAGCCGAAGTTAGCTGCTGTCATGGCAAATTTAGCAGAAAGCTTACGCCATATTGCAGTCATGTTACAACCATTTATGACGTCCTCCCCAAAACGTATAGCAGAACAGCTTGGTTTAGATGAGCAGCTATTAACATGGGAGTCTATTTTAACATTCGGAAATATTATTCCACTAAACACAAAAGTGGTAGAAAAAGGTATTCCTATTTTCCCTCGTTTAGAGACAGAAGTGGAAATTGCCTATATTCGTGAGCAAATGCAAGCGAGCATCCAAACGCCGCAAGTAGAAACAAAAAATGAGCCAACAGAAGTACCTGAAGTACCAGAAATCACAATTGATGATTTCATGAAAGTGGATTTACGTGTAGCGACAGTCACAGCTTGTGAGCCTGTACCAAAAGCCAATAAATTATTGAAATTGCAAGTAGACCTTGGTTATGAACAACGCCAAGTTGTATCAGGCATTGCAGAGCACTACACACCGGAACAATTAGTCGGGCAAAAAGTAATTGTTGTCACGAATTTAAAACCCGTAAAATTACGTGGTGAATTATCACAGGGCATGATTTTAGCGGGTTCTCATGAGGGCATTTTAACACTTGCAACGGTTGATCCGAAATTAGAAAACGGTGCAAAAGTAAAGTAATTTTTTGAAAAAAGTCTGTTGAACAATCAAGCGTTCGACAGACTTTTTATCATGAGGAATAAACGGTAGGTTTAAATTATTCTAATATAGCTATAAATCCTTTAAGTGGAAGGTTCTATATAGTTAAACCTTATTCTTATAAAATGTATGGCGTATATTATTACAAAATAAACGAGTGAGTAATGAAAATGAAATATTTCTGAAAAACAGGAAACATTCTATTCGATTACAATACAAGGTAGGAGAGAGAAAAATGACTTCTTATATTGACACACATGTACATTTAAACGCAGATCAGTACGAGGAAGATTTACAGGAAGTAATTGATCGAGCGTTACAAGCAAACGTAGAGAAAATGATTGTGATTGGATTTGATCGCAAGACAATTGAACGCGCGATGAAGCTCGTAGATGAATATGACTTTATCTATGCTGTAATTGGTTGGCACCCGGTAGATGCGATTGACTGTACGGATGAAGCGCTTGAATGGATTGAAATGTTAGCCAAGCATCCAAAAGTTGTCGGAATCGGTGAGACAGGACTAGACTATTACTGGGACAAGTCACCAAAGGATATCCAAGAATATTGGTTCCGAAAGCAAATACAGCTAGCGCAGAAATGTAATTTGCCGATTATTATTCACAATCGTGAGGCAACAGGCGATGTTGTACGTATTTTACGTGAAGAAAATGCAGCATCTGTTGGTGGCATTATGCATTGCTATGGCGGGAGTGTAGAAACGGCCCGCGAATGTATTGCAATGAATTTTATGATTAGTCTAGGTGGGCCTGTGACATTTAAAAATGCACGCCAACCAAAAGAAGTAGCGAAAGAAATTCCGTTAGAGCATCTACTAATCGAGACGGATGCGCCTTATTTGGCTCCTCACCCGTATCGAGGGAAGCGAAATGAACCTTGTTTTGTGCCACTCGTTGCCGAAGAAATTGCCCGTCTCAAGGAACTTCCGGTAGAACATGTGGCAAAAGCAACAACGGAAAATGCAAAGCGCTTTTTTAAAATTTGTGACTAAATTGTGAAAACGTCTCCAATGCTACGTTTGAAAAGGTTTACAAGCAGTTGTAAAAATGTACATACGGGAATGAGGGTTGACAGCTAGAAATCAAGCCCGTATAATCCAACGAGTATTAAGGAGGCGTTTTTTCATGTCAAATCACACCATGAAAAACCTGTTCTTTAGTTCATTGAGGCGTAAGCAAACAGCGGTAAGAATATTATCACTTATCCTGTTTGTAACAGTAATTTTATTCGTTTTATATCAAGGAACGAAAACATCCATTGTAGTAAATGCAAATGGAGAACAAATAGAATTAGCAACACATGCACAAACGGTTGCAGAATTGTTAGCATCACAGGATATCACTGTGGCAGAATATGATAAAGTATCCCCCTCACTGGACACTAAGATTGTCAGCGGAATGACAATTACTTGGGAACAGGCAGAAGAAATCTTTATTTCAGTTGATGGAAATCAGTCAAATATTTGGACAACTGAAAAAGTAGTGAAGAACATTTTGGAAGAAGCAAATATTGAAGTAGCGGAGCATGATGAAGTATCACTCGGCTTAGATACAGAAGTAGGAGCAGATAACAAAATCGATATTCAAAAGGCGTTTCAGTTAACGCTTGTCGATGGCTTAGAAGAGAGACAAGTATGGTCCACTTCGACTACGGTCGCTAACTTTTTGAAACAACAAGGTATTACATTAGACGAATTTGATCGTGTCGAGAAAAACATGGAGGACGTTATCACTCCAAACGATAAAATCGCAGTTGTTCGCGTAGAAAAAGTTACCGATGTGGTGGAAGAATCAATCGATTTCGCAGTTGAAAAGAAAAATGATTCTTCGATATTGAAGGGAAAAGAACAAGTCGTTACAGCAGGTCGAAAAGGTACTGTTGAACGAACATATGAAGTCGTAAAAGAAAACGGCAAAATTGTAACGAAAGCATTAACATCTGAAAAAGTAATAAAAGAACCGACAACAAAAGTAGTAGCAGTTGGTACGAAGGTTGTAACAGCCTCTGTATCACGTGATAACTCCTCGGCGCCAGCTGGTGGAAAAGAATTTTATGTAACAGCAACAGCTTATACAGCGGGCTGTAATGGTTGCACAGGCATCACTGCTACAGGTCTTAATATAAAAGCAAATCCAAATATGAAAGTTATCGCTGTTGACCCGAATGTGATTCCGTTAGGTTCAAAGGTTTGGGTTGAAGGCTATGGCTATGCCGTTGCAGCTGATACTGGCGGCGCCATTAAAGGCAATAAAATTGATATATTAGTGTCATCAAAGTCTGCAGCGAAAAGCTGGGGACGCAAAAAAGTACGTATTAAAGTGTTAAATTAACAAGTTAGCTATTATTTGTGAAGGTCATAGAACGTGCATTTCTATTGTAGTGCTTATGTTAGCATAAGCTAAAATTCTCTTTGCCTAAGCATGCGTAATAGAAATAGTAGCTATCAAATTTAATCAAGCATAGTCTGAACTGCTGTATGCAAAACGCAGTTAGTAGGAATGTTTATAAATCAAAATTTTACAATTTTTCTAGTGTAACTTAGATCATTTATATATATGGTAGTAAACTAAATAAGAGTATTCCAAAATGAATATGCTTTCCCGTTTTGACTGGCGGGAAAGCTTTTTTCGTGTGTTTAAGTAATACACCTATGTTAAAATGTCAAAAGAAGCTTGAGGGAAAAGAGGATATACTTTGAACGTACAAGAAATTATTGTTGTAGAGGGCAAGGACGATACAGTGGCCATTAAGCGTGCAGTTGGTGCCGATACAATTGAAACAAATGGTTCGGCCATTTCAGAAGAAACGCTTCGTCGCATTGAACATGCTCAAAAGAAGCGTGGTGTCATCGTATTTACAGACCCAGATTATCCAGGACGTCGCATTCGTGCGATTATTGAAGAGCGTATACCAGGTGTGAAACATGCCTTTTTAGCGAAGGAGAAAACCATTGCGAAGAATGGAAAAGGCTTGGGGATTGAGCATGCGAATGATGAAGACATTCGTATAGCACTGCGTAATGTGTACACAGTAAATACAAGTAATTATTTTGAAGAGAAAATTACACTGGAAGATTTAATGGTAGCGAAATTGATCGGGCATCCCCAATCAAAGGAACGTCGCACTCGAATAGGAGAAATTTTGAATATTGGTATGACGAACGGTAAGCAGCTACATAAGCGCCTGATTATGTTTCAAATTACAGAAGAGCAATTTAAGGAAGCTATAGTACAGTTAGATCAGGAGGAAAAACATGTATAAAGATATTGCAACACCGATTCGTACGAAAGAAATTTTAACGAAATATGGATTCTCATTTAAGAAAAGCCTAGGACAAAACTTTTTAATTGACCCGAATATTTTACGCAATATTGTTAGTCATGCCAATTTAACAAAAGACAGTGGTGCGATTGAAGTAGGACCAGGAATCGGAGCATTAACAGAGCATTTAGCACGCGCAGCAAAAAAAGTGGTGTCATTTGAGATTGATCAACGTTTACTACCTGTGCTAGAAGACACACTAAGCCCGTATGATAATGTAAAAATCGTGCATTCTGATATATTAAAAGCAGATGTAGTAAAAGTCATCCAAGAAGAGATGACAAATATAAAGGATATTATGGTGGTTGCGAATTTACCTTACTATGTAACGACACCGATTTTAATGAAGTTACTAAATGACCGTCTGCCGATTCGAGGATTTGTTGTCATGATGCAAAAAGAGGTGGCAGACCGTATTACAGCAAAGCCAGGAACAAAAGAGTATGGGTCGCTATCTATTGCTATTCAATATTACTGTACAGCTGAGATCGCCATGATTGTACCGAAAACGGTGTTTATGCCACAACCGAATGTGGACTCAGCTGTTATTCGTTTAATTAAACACGATACGCCACCTGTCAACGTAATTGATGAGGACTTTTTATTTGAGGTTACACGTGCCTCATTTGCGCAACGCCGTAAAACGATTTTCAATAACTTACAAGCAGGTCTTCAAAATGGTAAGAAAAATAAAGAAGTGATTTTGAGTGCGTTACAAATGAGTGGTATTGAGCCGACACGACGAGGCGAAACATTGGCGATTGAAGAGTTTGGTCGCCTAGCAGATGCACTATATCCTCATTTTTGCAATCGTCAATAATATGAATTTCACATAAAATACGCTATTTTTTTTACAAGAAAAAGTTGACGAATATAATTGTTAGGTGATAAAATATTATAATTTGTTGACTATATAGGCGGTTTATGGTACACTTTTTAATAGTGAGGTGTATGCGAAAATGCCAAAAACGTTAGCCGACATTAAAAAGTCGTTGGAGTGTCATTTGGGGAAACGTTTGCAATTACGAGCAAACGGAGGTCGCAAGAAAACAGTTGAGTGCCAAGGCGTACTAAGCGAAACGTATCGTGCCGTATTCGTTGTTGAACTTGACCAAGAAGACAATTCGTGTAAACGTGTGTCTTATAGCTACACAGATATTTTAACAGAAGCAGTCGAAATTACTTTTTTAGACGACACAATGGCTGTCGCAAAGTAATGCCTAGTTTTATTTATATGTTTAGATGAAACACTCATTGCTAAATGGGTGTTTTTCATCTTTTATTGCATGTTATGCAAAATACTTGTATCACATTCGTATGATTTACATATGTAGCCTATTTATAGCCAAGCATAAAGTGTACTACTCTTCACATACTATGTGCGTCAACCAGACTTTCAAGAGGAGGTTCATACGCATGGCGAAAGGGAAGATCATGTCGCAACGTCTAAAAGAAGAGATTGCCAAGGAACTCGGATTTTATGATGTAGTAGAAAGAGAAGGTTGGGGCGGGATTAAAGCCCGTGATGCCGGAAATATGGTCAAACGTGCTATTGAAATGGCGGAGCAAAATCTAGCGAACGCTAACCGAAAATAGAAGTAAGGTTGACACACAGAGGAATCCCCTTCGGAATATTTTTCGATGAGGGATTTCTTTTATGAAGAGAATTTATATAAAAGTTTAAACACTTTCCATAAGTTCGAAGTAGCTGTCTATGGTAAAATAAATGGCATGATATTCGCGAATGGATTTGCGAGACGTAAGGAGGATTTTGGCATGCTTTATGTGAAGGCGCCCGCTAAAATTAATTTAACATTAGATGTTTTATATAAACGCCCAGATCATTACCATGAAGTAGAAATGATTATGACAACCGTTGACTTAGCTGACCGTATTGGATTGGAGCCTCGTCAAGATGGTCAAATTAAAATTATTTCAGCTGATCGCTTTGTGCCAGATGATGAGCGCAATTTTGCCTACCAGGCAGCGAAGCTTTTAAAAGATACATACGGCATTGCAGAAGGTGTATCAATTAAAATTGAAAAAGAAATTCCAATCGCCGCAGGGTTAGCAGGTGGTAGCAGTGATGCAGCAGCTACGTTACGTGGTTTGAATGATATGTGGAATTTAAATTTAACGCTAGATGAGTTAGCAGAGCACGGTTCGAAAATTGGATCAGATGTATCATTTTGTGTGTATGGTGGTACAGCCCTTGCGACAGGGCGTGGGGAGAAAATTGAAGAGTTGCCGGCTCCACCAACTTGTTGGGTCATACTAGCAAAACCAAAAATTGGTGTTTCAACTGCCGAAGTATATGGCGGACTAAAATTAGAAGGCATAAAACACCCGAATACAAAACAAATGATTGAAGCGATTGAACAGCAAAATTATGAGTTGATCTGTGCATCTTTAGGAAATGTTTTGGAAACTGTAACATTTAAGCTTCACCCTGAAGTGGTGATAATTAAAGAGCAAATGCAGCGCTTCGGAGCCGATGCAGTCCTTATGAGTGGCAGTGGTCCGACGGTGTTTGGTCTTGTTGATTCAGAAACACGTGCAACGCGAGTTTACAATGGTTTACGTGGTTTCTGTGAAGAAGTATACGTTGTACGGATGTTAGGTGAGCGTAATCCACTTGCCTAAATACGTATAATTATGGTAATTTACCTATTAAAAGTTCGTATTTAAGAATGCTTTTTATTATGTATATATGGGAGAGGATCACATGAAATGGAAGCGCAGTGAACGCCTTGTTGATATGACTTACTATTTACTTGAGCATCCACACCAGCTGATCCCGCTAACTTATTTTTCTGATCTATACAATGCCGCAAAATCCTCGATTAGTGAGGATTTAACGATTGTAAAGGAAACTTTTGAAGAAAAAGGAATCGGGTTGTTACTGACAGTACCTGGCGCAGCAGGTGGGGTAAAATATATCCCGAAAATGTCAGATGAAGAAGTAAAAAATATTATTCATGAATTGATGGTAGAACTTGGACAGTCAGATCGATTATTACCAGGCGGCTACTTGTTTATGACGGATTTATTAGGCAATCCTGATTTAATGAATCGAGTGGGAAAAGTCTTTGCTAGCGCATTTGCAGACAAGCAAATTGATGTCATCATGACCGTTGCAACAAAGGGTATTTCAATTGCCCATGCTATTGCACGTCATTTAAATGTACCAGTCGTTGTTGTTCGCCGTGATAATAAAGTAACAGAAGGTTCTACCGTCAGTATTAATTATGTATCGGGTTCTTCTCGTCGTATTCAGACGATGGTATTATCAAAACGTAGTATGAAGAGCGGTCAGCGTGTGCTTATTACCGATGATTTTATGAAAGTCGGAGGTACGATGAACGGAATGAAAAATTTACTGGAAGAGTTCGATTGTAAGCTTGCAGGGATTGCCGTTTTAGTCGAAGCAGAGCATGCGGATGAAACGCTTGTTGATGACTACTATTCTTTAGTGAAATTACATGAAGTAAACGAGAAGGACCGTACGATTGCATTAAGTGAAGGGAACTATTTTTCAAAGGAGCGATTAGGATGAAAACGGTATCAACAACAAATGCACCAGCAGCGATTGGTCCTTATGCACAAGGGATTATCGTCAATAACATGTTCTATTCTTCAGGTCAAATTCCATTAACTGCACAAGGTGAGTTAGTAGAAGGCGATATTAAAGAACAGACAAATCAAGTATTTGAAAACTTAAAGGCGGTACTAGCAGCTGCTGGTACATCTTTAGACCAAGTTGTTAAAACAACGGTATTTATGAAAGATATGAACGATTTTGCACATATGAATGAAGTGTATGCAACGCACTTCGGGAATCATAAGCCAGCTCGTTCAGCTGTCGAAGTAGCGCGTCTGCCGAAAGACGTAAAAGTAGAAATCGAAGTCATTGCATTAGTGAAATAAGCGTATAAAAGGGGGTGATTGGAAAGGTTCAACTTGCCAATCACCCCTCTTCTGCTCCCTATAACTATCATTGTGCCCATCAATATGTCCTATTCTTGCTGGAAAAGACATTGTTTTTCATAAAAAATAAAATATTTTCAATTTTTATTCAATTTAGGCAGGAATTTTAGATTTTTTGAAGAAATTAACTCTCATAAAAGGTGACATCTTAGATGAGAGGGGTGAAAGAATGGAAGTAACAGATGTAAGATTACGCCGTGTGCAAACTGATGGTAGAATGCGCGCGATCGCTTCCATCACACTAGACGATGAGTTTGTAGTTCATGATATTCGAGTGATTGATGGCAATTCGGGTTTATTTGTTGCGATGCCGAGCAAGCGTACTCCAGATGGGGAGTTTCGTGATATTGCCCATCCGATTAACTCGGGAACACGCAATAAAATTCAAGAAATCGTTTTAGCTGCTTATCACGCTTCAGGCGAAGAAAATGAAGAAGAAGTTTTACAATTAGAAGAAGCAAACGCATAAGAGATTTTCAATAAATAAGTCTATTCTTTCAAAGAATAGGCTTATTTTTTTGTTAAGGAAATTATAAAATTTCGCATTGTGGATAAAGGTTGTGGAAAAGAGTATCTACGTCTAGGCGAAAGCGCCATCCCCTCGCGACGCTTCGATTCCCTCCTACGTGTGGCCAGCACACTTGTCGGGATTCTCCAGCGCGTGTCGGGGATGAGCAGGCGCTTTAGCGCTTTTGTTCAGAAACCTTGCTATTGATAGGGGATTCTTTTTCTCCTTCAACTTTATAGCCTCTTATGTAATGCTAGGAAGTTATGCAGATTGGGCGTTGTAAATTGCCATTTTCACTAGCTGTTCATATCGTAGAAAGAACCTTCTTATAGATAAATGGGGCGTGTTTTACAGATCATAAATGACAAGGAAGGAGAGGACGAAGAAAATGAAAAATGAACAGCAAAAACATTCTTTCTTATGCGAAGCGCTGGAGGATATCAAAACATTTCAAGATGTACTCACAACTTCCTGGTCTAAATATTATGGTCATTTACTCATGAAAATAGTGGGGAGTGACACAATCCCTTTTTGTCTTATCACAACAGAAGGTACGATATTAAGTTTAAGTAATGCAACAGCACAAATCGAAACAACCTATTTTCGGCTTGAGGAAATCGAAAAGCAATCTCGCCATATTACAGTGTCACTATTACGAGCATTTGACTTAGAAGATAATGAGACAAATATGATGAAGGACGTTGTAAGATTAGAAAAATCAACTGCAAAGGCAACGGTAGATTTACGCTATATTACAGCGATTCAATTGTTAGATCCAGATTTATTAGTACGGAAATTTTACGTGGAATCAAAATGGTAATACAAGAAAGGGAGCGTATTGGATGACAACGATTGGTATGTTACATCACCGTAAAGATCCAACAACGGTGATTAAATCGTATGCATATGCAGCAGTAGCAAAAGCAGAAGGGGTATCCTTTTTTTATTTCTCCCCAAATACCGTTAATTTTACGACTAAGACGATTCTGGCAAAGGTGTTAGAGGATGGTGAGTGGAAAGAGCGTACCGTCCCTTTTCCTGATGTGATTTACAATACAGGCAGTCCGGAAAAACTAGCTGTATCTAAAGAGATTATTAACAAACTGAAAAAGGAAATTCCCTTTACGACCTATTCTATAGGTAATAAATGGAATATTACAGAGCGGTTAAAGGAAGCAAAGGAATTTGCGAATTATTTGATTCCGACTGAAGTTGTGAAAACCGAAGCGCAATTTTATAAATATATTACATCGTTTAAAAAAGTAGTGTTTAAACCGATGGCAGGACGTAAGGGGAAAGGGATTTATTTTATTTCAAAAGCAGGAAGTAGCTATGATGTTCAAAAAGATACGATTAAAGAACGCTATACAAAGGAGCAACTAGATACGCTTTTAACAGAGCAACTAGCGCAAGAAACATTCATTATCCAACCATATATTCAATCGGTGATGAAATCGGGGCAAGTGTTTGATTTCCGATTGCATGTTCAAAAAAATGGTGAAGGAAAATGGGTGATTACGACCGTATATCCAAGAGTAGCACCCGCAGGCTCCATTATTCCAAACATTAATAATGGAGGCTTCACGAATTATTTAGAGCCATTTTTACAACAAGAGTTTCAAGAAGAGGCATTTAATATAAAGCGGATGTTGGAGCACTTTGCTTTATCATTAGCACGCCATTTAGACGAAATTCAAATGGTCAAGTTTGGTGAAATTATTGATGAAATTGGGATCGATGTAGGGCTAGATGAAAATCAAAAAATTTGGATATATGAAGTAAACTGGCGACCAGGGTGTCCACCTGCATTTTACTTAGAGTTAGATGTCGTGAAGCATACGATTCAATATGCAAAATATTTAGCGCATCATCAGCAGGACATTCAAGAGGAAATTCGGGCAACGAAGAGAAGAAAAATGGCAGAAAAATCGCAAAAACCGATTATTGCGATTACAGGCAGTGCTGGGAAAACAACCTCAAAAGCCTTTTTGGCATCTATTTTATCGAAAAAATGGACGGTTTTTGAATCGAAAGATTATTGGAATACAACCGAACATACAAAACAGCATGCGGAGCTCATTAACGATTCGCATGATGCCGTTGTATTAGAGTATGGGATGGCCTATCCAGGAGTTATTACAGAGCATTGTAAGATTATTCAGCCGAATATTAGTATCGTCACGAATATAGGATTAGCACATGTCGGTAACTTTGACGGTGATATTAAAGGGGTTGCAAAAGCGAAATCAGAGCTAATTCATGGCATGGATCAAAAAGGCTTATTGATTGTAAATAAGGATGATACAAACTCTACTTATTTAACGACTGATACGTTCAAAGGGGAAATCATGACCGTAGGCATCCATACGAATGCAGATTATAAGGCGTATGATGTGCAGTATAAAGATGATGGTATGACATTTAAAATGAAATTAGCGGGGCAGGAAGTGCAATTATTTATTCCGATAGTAGGGGAGCATCATGTGTATAATGCGCTGAATGCCATTGCGGTAGCAGATCAATTAGGCTTCTCACCAATGGAAATCAAAGCAGGACTGCTATTCAAAAAGCCACCTCGCAGGCTAACATTGTATCATTGCCGTCATAATATTACATTAATTGATGATACGGTCCATTCACATCCTCAAGGGGCTAGAGCAGCGGTTGATGTACTATCATCCATCAGCAAAAAACGTACAATCGCCATTATTGGTCAGATGCGGGAACTCGGTGATTTACGGGAGGAACAATATCGTCAGTTAGGGGCTTATATTCATGAGAAGAATATCGATGTATTAATTACGTATGGATTCAGGACAGAAGATATTGGGCAAGGGGCTAAGGAAAAAGGCATGCCTGCCTCACACATACATCATTTTCTAAAAAAAGATGAATTACATGCGATCCTTAAAAAAATGGTCAAACCGGGCGATACGATTTTAGTCAAGGGGGCAAGTAAAACCAATATGTTTGAAACGATTAAATTTTTAGATGACCAATTTAAACCATAATCAAGGGGGTGTCCAGAAAGTAAAAACTTTCTGGACACCCCCTTCTTACCTTCAGTCAATAGCTTTTAAGAAAATAATTATGTGTTGAAAAGATTTTTTTTGGAGGGTGGGGGTACCCCCACCCTCCAAAAAAAATTACGCACGCCAAATAGACCTCACGATT
>NZ_JBDQZI010000027.1:0-23601 GCF_042920265.1 Lysinibacillus sp. KU-BSD001
GTTTTTAATACGGATTCTTAAATGATCCCAGGGGCTGTTCGGCTTTCCTTCACTTCTACTATAAAAAAATAGTAGCACAAACCATGGCCGTGGTTTGTACTACTAATGTTAGTATGTTTTTGATTTCTCTTAAGTAAGATAGAGGAACTTTTTTTTAATATAAAGAAATATTCACTTTTACCGTAGCACAAGCTTTTCAATTGAATCTGGCATTTTTAGGAGTACGCACCGAGTTATAAATTCCTCTTCACAAGCCAACCTAAAAGTATTGACATAGAGGAAGGTGATGCTGTGTGAAAGGAAATCAATATGGGCAGTATGTCGACTCAATATACACAAGCAATACGTATTACAGAGGAGAAACAATATGAATAAACCGTTTATCCCTCAGCTTGTTTATTTTGAACCGAAAGCGCTGGAGTATCCGTTAGGAAGAGAGCTGAAAGAAAAATTTGAACAGCTAGGTGTTGAGATTCGCTACACGACCTCTCATAACCAGGTGCGAAACCTGCCGGGAGACAATGAATTTCAACAGTATCGGATGGCCAAATCGACACTTGTGGTGGGCATTCGAAAGACGCTGAAGTTCGATACATCGAAGCCATCTGCGGAATATGCGATCCCATTTGCGACCGGCTGTATGGGGCATTGTCATTATTGCTATTTACAAACGACGATGGGAAGCAAGCCTTATATCCGTACATATGTGAATGTGGAGGAGATTTTGGCAGCGGCGGATGCGTATATAGCAGAACGTGCACCGGACATTACGCGATTTGAGGCTTCTTGTACATCTGATATTGTGGGCATTGACCATTTAACACATACACTAAAAAGAGCAATTGAACATTTTGGTCAAACGGAACACGGAAGATTACGGTTTGTGACGAAATTTCACCATGTCGATCACCTACTTGACGCGAAGCATAATGGGCATACGCGATTTCGATTTAGCATCAATGCCGATTATGTCATTAAACACTTTGAGCCAGGTACTTCGCCATTAGCGAAGCGAATTGAGGCAGCTGGAAAAGTCGCGAGAGCGGGGTATCCACTTGGGTTTATCGTCGCCCCGATTTACTTACACGAAGGTTGGAAAGAGGGGTACTATCATATGTTTGAGCGCTTGGATGCAGAGTTACCACAAGACGCTCGGGATGATATTACGTTTGAATTCATCCAGCACCGATTTACGAAACCTGCTAAAAAGGTCATCGAAAAAAACTATCCGAAGACGAAACTAACGTTAGATGAATCGACAAGACGATATAAATGGGGGAAATACGGTATCGGTAAATACATTTATCAAAAAGACGAAGAAGAAGACATAAAAAAATATTTAACGGAGTATATGCAAAAATTCTTTCCAAATGCGAAGTTTGAATACTTTACTTGAATAGTTTCTAGCCTGTTATCAATCAAACAGGGGCTAAACATACGTATTTGTGGATTAGCCCCTTTTTAATTGCAATGCTTTCTGAGACATTTTTACCGTATTTAACGGGAGTAAAATATATCAAGTTAGGGATAAATTGTTTATTTAAACATTAAAATGAATGTTTTTTACAAGTGCTCTCTGCTTGTATGACAGGAGTATATTTATACTTGTTGATATTATGATAGAATAATGACAACATATTTATTCACGAATAAGTTAATCTGAGGAGAGTTTGTAGTACTTAGTGAGGTGGATGAAGAACAGATTAGGTGAAAGGTATCTTATCGGGTCTATAGCATTTAGTATTAGATGTTCTAATTTATATACCCAAAATATTTTGCAAAAGTCCTGAATTAGGTGAATTTTCATAGTTTAATTGTATGATATAAAGGGGATTTGAATATAGAGATAAGGGTGTACAATTTTTATGAAGAGACATAAAATAAGGTTGATTTTTATTTTAGCCGCTGTTTTATTATTAGTTTTTATTAGTATAAGTTTGTATTCCACATCTTTAAGGACGAAGATGACAGTGCAAGAGTCCATTGTAAATCAAAATCTAACGGCAGCGAAATCGATTGCTTCAGCAATGGATATTGATACATATGAACAGTTTTTAAGTAACCGTACGCGCACGGAGCAGTATTGGAAGATTCGAAGTTATTTAAATGACGCGAGGGAAAAAACAGGAGCTTTGTATGTGTATACAATGGAAGTGGATAATCCAAAAGTAGCCACATCATTGATAGTAGGGCATCCTCCAAGTAAAGGGGGCAAAGACAATTTTCCAATTGGTGATGTTTGTAGTGTACCGGAAGCGCAAGTAAAGGTGGCTTACTTTGAAGGGAAACCATTTGTGACAGATATCATTGAGGATGATCGGTATGGTACTTATTTAACGGTTGGCGTACCAATTAAAGGGGAAAAGGGGCAGATTATTGGTTATTTGGGAATCGATATAAGCGCAGAGACAATCGAGAGTATTCAAAATACGGTTCAAGAAAATAATGTGAAAATTTTCGAACTCAATGTCGTATTTACTTTAGGTGTGATTGCTTCCTTTTTACTTTTACAAAGTTGGTACCAAAAAGAAGTAGCGACAGAAGTAGGCTATACAGAAGATACATATCAAAATGAAATTAGAGCATTAATTGCCTCTGTTTCTTCCTTAAGACATGATTTTACAAATCATATTCAAGTGATGCATGGGCTTTTAAAAATCGGGGCTGTGGATGAGGCGGAGAAATATGTAAACGCTTTATATAAAGAAGCGCAGGCAATTGAATCGATTAAACTCAATATTGATCATCCGGGTCTATCCATCTTATTGCAAACGAAAAAATTAGCTGCACAAAATCATCAGATTGATATGGATATTACGACCGCTCACCATTCCTTCGATCAACTGAAGACAACAGATTTGATTAAAATATTGTCCAATTTAATTGATAATGCGATGGATGCAACACTAGAGTTACTCGAGCATGAGCGTAAAATAGCGGTTATTTGTGAAGCGAATGACACGCATTATATATTTAAAATTATCAATACCGGGCCTAACATTGTCGATAAGGAACGGATTTTTCACCAGGGCTATACGACAAAAAAAGAACAGCAAGGAAAGGAGAGAGGACAAGGATTGTTTATTGTAAAGGAAATTGTCCATAAATATGACGGTCATATTTCGATTGAATCAACAAATCCTTTAGAGACAACCGCTATTGTAGAAATTCCTTTAAAATAAGCATGAAGGGGCATCGGATTTAGATAGCCCCTAATTTTTTTTACAAATTTTCTTTAACCTAACCATAAACGGACTGCAGTAATGCCACCAACATTTTAAGTGGTGTTTCTAACAATTCCCCTAAAAAAGCATTCCTCTATTGCAAGCCGCGCAGTAAAATCGTAAACCGTATCCACAATGTCTATTCCAATATTCCACACATTCCCTCTAACTTAGCGCTCCTTAAAGTGCTTGAAAATCTGCTTTATTGAAACATTAAAATGAATGTTTTTTTATAAGTAATCTCTACTTGTATGATAGGAATATTTTTATACTTGTTAATAATATGATAGAATAATAATAATGTAACTTACTCACTAACGATTTAATGAAGAATGTTTATTTATAGGGCTTAGGGGTCGTGTTTTTATTTTTTTAACGTTCTGTAATTACGCACTTACTATAGTCTAATAGTTCGTTATAAAGAGGTTTTGAATATACATATAAGGATGTACAACTTTTTATGAAGAGACATAAAATAAAGCGGATTTTTATTTTAGCCGTTGTTTTATTATTAGTTTTTATTAGTACCAGTTTGTATATTACAACGTTAAGGACAGAGGTCATTGTTGAAGAGTCGATTGCCAATCAAAGTTTAACAGCGGCACAGTCTATTGCTTCAGCGATGGATATTGATACATACGAACAATTTTTAAATAACCCTGTGCGCAATGAACATTATTGGGCAATTAGAAATTATTTAAATGATGCAAGGGAAAAAATAGGCGCTCTATATGTGTATACACTTGAGATTGATAATCCTAAAGTATCGAAATCCATGATTGTCGGTGGACCGAAAGAGGTAGTAGATAAGGTTGCGATAGGAGAAGTTTGTACTGTACCTGAAGAACAGGTGGCTATTGCTTATTATAAAGAAAAGTCCTATGTTACTAAGCTGATAGAAGATTTCAACTATGATAGTACATATTTATCCGTAGGGGCACCGATTAAAAATAAAGATGGACAAGTAATCGGCTATTTAGGTATCGATATTAGTGCAGAAACAATGAATGAAATTAAGCTAGTAGCAATCGAAAATAATTTATTTCTTCTTTTTATCAATAGTATTTTCATCTTCATTGTCATTACTTCCTTTTGGCTGTTACAAAGATGGTATCAAAAAGAAGTGGCGACAGAAGTAGGCTATACAGAAGATACGTATCAAAACGAAATTAAAACATTAATTGCTTCTGTTTCTTCTTTAAGACATGATTTTACAAATCATATTCAGGTGATGCATGGGCTTTTACAAATTGAGGCTGTGGATGAAGCGGAAAAATATGTAAACGCTTTATATAAAGAAGCGCAAGCAATTGAATCGATTAAACTCAATATCGATCATCCGGGTCTTTCCATCTTATTGCAAACGAAAAAATTAGCTGCGCAAAATCATCAGATTGAGATGGATATTACGGCTTTTCATCATGCCTTTGATCAACTGAAAACAACAGATTTGATTAAAATATTGTCCAATTTAATTGATAATGCGATGGATGCAACGCTAGAATTACCGGAGCATGAGCGTAAAATAGCGGTTATTTGTGAAGCAAATGACACGCATTATATATTCAAAATTATGAATACCGGACCTAACATTGTTGATTGGGAACGCATTTTTCACCAGGGTTATACGACAAAAAAAGAACAGCAAGGAAAGGAAAGAGGACAAGGGTTATTTATCGTAAAGGAAATTGTCCATAAATATGACGGTCATATTTCGATTGAATCAACAGGTCCTTTAGAGACAACCGCTATTGTAGAAATTCCTTTAAAATAAGTGTAAGTGGGGCGTCTGAGAGTTCTTAGACGCCCTTTTTCTAGTGAGCTCAATACGTTAATTTTCGAATGAGAAAGTGATCGTCTAGCAGCACCCAGTTTTGAGGGAAGGGATAGCCTAATACCCAGTAGCTGATGCCTTGTAAGTTATATTCTTTCACTAAATCAAATTTCGCTTGTGCACTTCTGGCGTCTTCAAACCATACCTCATGCTGCTGACCTTGTTCATCTACGTAACGGAAAAATGGGGATTGCGCGGTTGTATCGTATTGAATGGTGACACTATATTGATTTGCACGTCGAATGGCTTCTTGGGCACTAATTGTTTCGGCTTCTTGTCCTTTCGTGTGTGGTACTTTCCAATCTCTTGCGTAAATTTGAAAACCTAAAAAGAGTTTATCCGCTGGTATAACAGATAAGGCATATTCGACAACATTTCTCATTTGATTGATAGGTGAGATTGCTGTCGGTGGTCCGCCTCTCCAACCCCATTCATAAGTCATTAAGACAACAAAATCAACAATCTTGCCATGCCCCTCGTAGTCATGTGCTTCATATAAAAGACCTTGCTGTGCGGAGCTTGTTTTTGGCGCAACGGCAGTGGAAACAAAATAGTCCTTTGGATGAAGTCGGTCTACAGCCAATTGAAGAAAGGCATTATAATGTTCACGATCCTCTGGGAGTACATTTTCAAAATCAACGTTGATCCCTTTATAGCCTTTTTCATCCATCACTTGAAGAATATTGGTTATTAATTTTTCTCGCAAATCAGGACTAGCTAAAACGATATGCGCTAAATTAGATCCAGCTTCCGTTGAAGTGAAGTTTGTAATAGACATCATCGGTACGACACTATAATCCTTTGCTGCGGCTAGCATTAAGTCATCATCAAATGGCTCTAATGTTCCATCTTCTTTCACCATATAAGCAAATGGACTGACGTATGTGAATAAAGGGCTGAGTGTATTGATAGATTTAGCGCCAGCTTCATCACTTTGATACGTATAGGCATTTACCTCAATCGTTGGCTTTGCTCTTGGGATAATTAATTGTACGCCAGCATAAATGATATTTGGATTTTGAATTTGATTGGCGTCAATAATCATTTGAGTAGAAATACCATACAGTTTGGCGATTTGCCATAGTGTTTCCCCAGGTTGAATGACGTGGATGATAGGTGGAATATACAATCGCATACCGGGATAGAGAACATCTGGATTTGGCAGTTCGTTTGTGAGGGTAATCGCATCAACCGAAACGCCGTACCGCTGTGCAATCATCGATAACGTTTCTCCTTGCTTCACCGTATGCATAGATCCAGGTACAGGAATCAGAATCGATTGGCCAATCAATAGGTGGTTTGGATTTGGTAGTTGATTGATTTGCTGGATGGCATCTACATGGATGTTGTAACGATTCGCTAATGCCCAAAGTGACTCGCCTTTACGAACAACATGAATGATCAATGTACAGCTCCTTTTGATTAATATGTTACTGCATCATATGCTTGTTCATACAAGATAAGAAAAAATATTGCTTTTTGCTATGTGTATTAGCGCCTCTTTTCTAAGTAGAAGATTGGATTTACAGAAATGGCACATAATAATGTTGAGTGCGGAAAACTAATGAAGGAAAGAGGATTATGATGAATGTACTAGTCGTAAAAGCAAATAATCGTCCAGATGGCGTTTCAACACGAATGTATGAAGTGTTTATCCAACAATTAGAAGAAAAAGAAAACATCCATATGACAACATTTGATGTATTTAAAGAAGATATGCCTTATTTTGGCCAAGATATATATAATGCTTACGGTAAATTAGAACATAATGAAGAATTAACGGAATTAGAGGCACGTTTAATCACAGCACAGCAAAAAGCACAGCAAGCGATTAAAGAGGCCGATGTTGTCGTATTTGCCTTTCCGTTATGGAATTTAACGATTCCAGCGCCACTACACACATTTTTTGATTACACATATGCCGTTAACTTTGGCTTTAAATATAACTCAGAAGGGAAGCTAGTTCAATTATTAACGGACAAAAAATCTATAATATTAAATGCACGTGGCGGTATATACTCTACCCCAGAAAAAGTATCAATGGAAATGGCTGTGAATTATGTACGAAATGTAGTAGTGAACATTTTTGGCATGGCTTTAATCGATGAAGTAATTATTGAGGGGCATCATGCAAATCCACAGGAAGCAAATGCAATTGTTGCTGCTGGAATTGAAAAAGTAAAGGCTGCAGCCCATAAAGTAGCCGCATTAATGGAAATGTAGTCGGATAGTGAATTGTTGAAAGCAGCTGTCACAGCTGCTTTTGTAATATACTAAAATAGATACCATTTTTGGTACAAAAGTGCAAAAAAGTTATGATAAAAGAAAATAAAAACTCCTCCAAGTGGGCAAGATACATGATGAAGAGTACGAAAAAGGAGTCCATATGCCCCTTTTGTATATTTCTTCAAGTATCACATCCAAGGAGGAGAAGCATTATGCCAACTGTTCAAGTAAACTGTACTGTATCGAATTGTGTATTCCATGCCAAAGGAAATATTTGTGGAGCCGAAAAAATCACCGTTGATATGGATCACCATCCCGATTATAAGAACAAAGCAAATACAGAGTTTGCTGCTGATTTTGACTTCCGCAAAATTACGGAAGAGGCAAGCCATTCTTCTGATACGTGCTGTAAGACGTTCAAACCAAAAGGGAAATAAGCGGGTAAATGAACGAATAGCACACATTTTGCAAAGGAGCCGTCTAAAAAGACATTTTGAGACGGACCCTTTGCGACGAGGATGGTGGCATTTTGATGTGACCACCACAGGAGCAATATTGCTTAATGGATCATTATTAAGGAATAAAGGGGTGTCCAGAAAGTTTTTACTTTCTGGACACCTACTTTTCTATTATCAAGATGCCCTAAAAACCCACTCCATTAAAACAAGCATGTTTTGCCAATAGAGGAAGGAGACGTCCCTATGCATTAAAAGGAAAATGTTTGAAGTTCATAATCTAAGTTTTCAAAGCTATCTAATGTAATGGTACTTAATTGGAAGTAAGTTTGGATTTCTTCGGTTACACCGTTAAAGTCGTTCTCATCTTCGACTACTAATGCATCTAACTGGATCGCTACATCACCAAGATCGGTTTGAAGAAGGCTAGCGATTTCCTGTGCTTTTTCCTCTGTTACCGCTTCGTTTGTAATCAGTTTAATATCGAGCTTTTCGATAGGTGCATTTGCATAAGAGATCGCCTCTGTTACACCTGTTAAATGTGCATTCGTCATAGCTAATCCGTTGATGCGTTGTTCAATTAATTTGTTTAGCTCAATATTGACATTTTCAGCATAGTATTCTCCGAAAATTTCTCCGTCCTTTACTTCAAAATCATAAATCGCGCGAGTATTTAAGGACTGAACGGTCACTTTCAGATCATTGCTAAATGGATTTTTCGCGGCTGTCGATTGTGCTACTGTAAAGTCTTCGTTATACATTTCGTTTAATGTGTCGATCGCCTCTTGTTCTTTTTTTGAAGCAGTCGTTGTTAGTGTTAAAATCCCTGCGACAATGACTACTAAAATAAGCGATGCTAAAGTAAGTATTTTTTTTCTTGTCATGTGTTAACTTCCTGTTCTTACATATTTTCATTCTATCATTCTCTATCAATTATAAAGTGGCAGTAATGGAAGCGCAATGAAACGGGTGGAGAATGGAGTAGACATGTGAGGGATTTTTGAACGGTTTGTTTATTTTATGGAAAAGTTTGTCCCTTTTTCTTTTCTTCATTTCGATAGTAGTTAGTAAAAGGGGAGTGGACTATTATGGCATTTGAGTATTTACGTGGGTACGTGACATTTTCATCCGTAACAGAGATGGATGAACATGTAGCGAAACAGCTTGCTAAACATGAAGCAATTTTGACAGAGGCAGAACGGGCTATTGTGTATAAAATTGCGTCCCATGCACTTGCTTATCCAGGTGTGGCTCATTTAAAGGCAGAGACGATTGCGAAAAGCTTAAAGTTAAGTACAAAAACGGTTTATCGTGCAGTGAAAAAACTTAGCGAACTAGGCATGATTGAAAAGGTAGCCACAACAAAGTTAAATGGTATTAAAGGGGCCAATATTTATCGAATTTTACCTATTGTCTCATTAGAAATGTCCGAACGGGTAGCAAGAGCGGAAGCAAGTAACCAAGCGGATGAGATGGCAACTTCTGAGAATCAATCATCTTTTTCTTTTAATCTTTCAAAAACAAGCTCTATCTATACTATATATAAAGAATTACAAAGTGAAATGGCGCACCGAACTGTTTATATGAATGAATTCCAGCAAACACTCTATCACTTACTCATAATACTGCCACTAAAAGACGAGTTAAAGGATGGTCTACATAGAGCGATATTAGCTAGCAGTGTGAACAATAGACACGAGTTTATCCTGGCACGGGATGCATTAATGGGCATCATTCGTGATGTAGAATCGGGAATGCTTACGATTACAACAACACTTCGAGCGGTTTTCAAGGGCGCTTATGAGAAACGCTGTTTTCGTCCAATCTGCCCACCCAAACGAATACAGCCACAAACGCGACCGCAAGTGGTGTTTTATGATTGGTTAACAGAACGTGAGCAATAGAGGGGGGATTTCACTTTAGTAAAGTTATTGGAAAAATTATGGTAAAACAAACGTCGGTTTGATAAACTTATAGCGTGTTGGAAAATGTTTGAATAATGATATAGTCACTCAAAAGTTACGATACTATATAATGTTGGAGGATGTATGAAACAGAGCGATAAAGAGATTTTTCTTCAATTAGTTGTCGGAAATATTATTTTTGCGGTAATAGGAATTGTCTTATTAAATATAACGTCTTCAAAAAATATATTTGTCTCAATTACTCAACTCTTTTCATTACAAGAGGGCGTATTTAGCTTAATCGTTGGTTTAGTTGGTTTCTTTGCTGTTAGTCTTTATACGTTTATTGTAATAAAAGCAGGGAAAGGCTATTTCCCTAACACAAAAGGGTCAAACGTCATTGTGCAACTGGCAAACAATCAAAAATTAAGTTTAATCGGTATTGTTCTGCTTCCTTCTATATTAGAAGAGCTTTTGTTCAGAGGCGTGATCCAGCCTCTTATGGTAGAGATGTTCAATCCATTTTGGGGAGTGATTATGACTGCCTTTCTTTTTATGCTAGTGCACATTTCAGATCAATATAAAGGACAGCCGTTTTTATTATTTCATACCTTTTGGTTAGGAATTATAACGGGGGTAGCTTTTACGATGACTAACAGCTTGTGGGCACCCATTATCATACACTTCCTGAATAATTATTGGAGTGTGAAAAAAATTCGAGATGGAACAATCGGCATCAAATCTTAAAATAACCCCTTGCTTGAGTAAATTAGGTAATTCATTCAATAAACATAACCTCATGAATCTAACCTACTCAAATATTAATAGGGAACTGTGAATTTGTTTATAAAAAGGTGATTTAATAGATTTCTAGTCAATTTTAAGTCTTAAACTATTCCTTTTATTTAGAATAAATTCAAAGTGTGATCCGCACTTTAATAACTTTATAATTGAATTATTTTCTATTTTACAAAAAAGAATATTGACAATATTTAGTTGTTCGTTTAGATTAAATACTAATTTCAATTTAAAAAGCAATGAAGAGGATATGAATCGTTTTTGTGAAGATCGATAGAGAGGGAAATCACCGGCTGAAAGTTTCCTGATTGGACGAATTGATTTACTCCCTTGGAGCTGTGCTAGGAAACTAGTGACGTGTACAGGCGTTATCTGTATCAATGAGCTACTGATGGAAAGCATAAGTAGGAATTTGGGTGGAACCACGGGTATTCAAACACATACTCGTCCTTTTGTGGACGAATATGTGTTTTTTTATTTACTAAAAAAGAAAAGGAGAGGTATTATGTCAAATCAAGAAGTAACAATTCAATTTCCAAATGGCGAAAAGAAACGTTTTGCCAAAGGTGTTACGCTAACCGAAATTGCAAAAGCAATTAGCCCAAGCTTAGCGAAAAAATCAATTGTAGGTAGCGTAAATACGACAACAACCGATTTGACGCGACCAATTCTAGTGGATGCTGAAATTTCTCTTTATGATGCAACATCAGATCAGGGGTTAGAGGTGCTTCGTCATTCAACAGCCCATTTATTAGCCCAAGCGGTGAAACGTTTATATCCAGAGGCAAAATTTGGAGTTGGTCCAGTAGTCGAAAACGGATTTTACTATGATATAGAGATGGCCCATACATTAGTGCCGGAAGATTTACCATTGATTGAACGAGAAATGAAGACGATTGTAAACGAGAATTTTGTAATTATCCGCAAAGAAGTATCCCGAGAAGAAGCGAAGCAATTATTTGCACATGATGTATTAAAGCTGGAATTACTAGAGGCGATTGCTTGTGATGAATCAATAACGATTTATGAACAAGGTGAATTTAAGGATTTATGTAGAGGGCCGCATGCACCATCTACAAACAAGTTACAGCACTTTAAATTAATGAATATTTCAGGTGCTTACTGGCGTGGAGATAGTAATAACCAAATGCTTCAACGTATTTATGGTGTTGCCTTTGCTACGAAAGAGGCTATGGAGGAATATTTTGTGTTCCTTGAGGAGGCTGAAAAGCGTAATCATCGTAAGTTAGGAAAAGAGCTTGAATTATTTATGTTTTCTGAAGAAGCACCAGGTATGCCGTTTTATTTAGCAAATGGTCAAATGATTCGTAATGAACTGGAAAGCTTTCTTCGTAACTTACAAGCAAGCTATGATTACAAAGAAGTTCGTACGCCACTTATGATGAACCAGCGCTTATGGGAAAAATCAGGTCATTGGCAGCACTACAAAGAAAATATGTATTTCACACAAGTAGATGAACAGAAGTTTGCGTTAAAGCCGATGAATTGTCCAGGCCATATGCTGATTTATAAAAATGATTTGCATTCGTATCGCGATTTACCGATTCGTATGGCCGAGTTTGGTCAAGTACACCGTCATGAGTTTAGTGGTGCATTAAATGGGTTGCTTCGTGTCCGTACATTTTGTCAGGACGATGCCCATATTTTTGTGACACCGGAGCAAATTGAGGACGAAATCGCATTAGCCTTACAAATTATTGACCATGTATATAAAGTATTTGGTTTTGAATATGAAATCGAACTGTCTACTCGCCCCAAAGATTATATGGGGGAACTTGAGCTATGGAATAGAGCTGAGGAAGCGTTAGAAAATGTGTTAAAGCGTTTAGGGTTTGAATATAAAGTGAATGAAGGAGACGGAGCATTTTACGGACCAAAGATTGATATTCATATTCGAGATGCCATTAAACGTAGCCATCAATGTGCAACAGTACAACTAGATTTCCAACTGCCAGAGAAATTTGATTTAACATATATTAATGAGGATAATGAGAAAGTACGACCAGTCGTGATTCACCGAGCCGTTTTCGGTTCAATTGATCGCTTTCTAGGCATTTTAATCGAGCATTTTGGTGGTGCTTTTCCACTATGGTTGGCGCCAAAGCAAGTTCAAATTATTAGCGTTTCAGATGTGCATACTGCCTATGTAGAAAAGGTTGCGAGTGAATTACGCAAAGCAAACATTCGTGTTTCAATCGATAAGCGTAATGAAAAACTTGGTCGTAAAATTCGAGATGCACAAATGCAAAAGACACCGTATATTCTTGTACTTGGCGATCAAGAACAGCAGAACGGAACTGTCACTGTACGAGCGTATAAACAAGATGGATTAAAAACATTATCTATCGAGGCGTTTGTTGAACAGATACAACGAGAGATTCTAGAAAAACAATTACCGTTGTAATCTGAAAGCAATCAAATAATTATTTTATGGTTATTTATTTTGATTGGTATTAGCGTTTCGAATTTAATAATTAGATTTGGAGTTTCTTCTATTTAATATTAGCCCCTTTAAGTAGACAATGTTAAAAAACCTACAGTCCGCTGTAGATAACATTTTACTTAAAGGGGATTTTGTATGCCGAGAAAAGGAGATTCAAAATGTGTTAAAAATGACTATCTTGTTGAGACACTGAGCTTCATTGAAGGACATCTTGATGTATATTTATAAAAAATGAGTTTTTTGATAGAAATCATCTGCTTGTAAACGTAATAAGAGTATAGGGTCCTTAGAGTGGAGGTGGAAAATGAGAATTACAGAAAAAAATGTAGTGGAACAACTTATAGTGAAAAATGAAAAAGCGTTATTTTATATAGTGGAGCAATACGGCGGAACTATTAAGGCCATCATTAAGAAATATTTAGGAAGCTTAGAAATGATTCAAGACGAGTGCTTAGACGACGTACTTTTATTAATTTGGAATAACATTATGTATTATGACGAAAATAAAAATTCCCTCAAAAACTGGATTGCTGCTATTGCTAAGCACAAATCGATTGATTATCAACGACAATATAAAAAATTTCTTCTTCAACAAGAATTTGAAGATCATATGCTCGTCGATTTTCAGAGTGTGGAAGCACAAGTAATGGACAATATGTTAAGCAGTCAAACGGAACAGCTGCTTTCATCTTTAAAAAAAGAGGATCAATTATTATTTATCCAACATTATGGTGAACAAAAAAGTATTGAGGAACTTTCACATGCTCAGGGTATACATAGATCGGTTCTTTATAATCGGTTATCTCGTGGGCGTAAAAAATTACGTACAGTATTTAAAAATAAGTTAAATGAAAAGGAGGAATCTACTTGAAAGAATTATTTGAAAAGTTGAATGACGAAAAAATCAATTTTGAAGAATTCGAAGAACACCCCTTAACAACTATTGAAAAAAAAACTATTAAGAAAAGAATAAAAAAGAAATTAAATAGACGTCGTTCGATTCCAGTCAAAACATTTTCAGCAGTTGCCTCATTTGCCCTTGTTTCAATTATTGCTGTGAACTCTAATTTTGCATTAGCGAATATCCCGATTGTTGGAGAAAAATTAGAAGCTTTCGTTTATTCACGAGACGGCGCACTTACGGATTTTAAAACAATTATTGGCGATTCCGTTGAAGATAACGGTGTAAAAGTCACTTTAAATGAGGTTATTTTAGATGAGGGGCAACTTCTTATAAGTAGTACATTCCATACAAATTTAAAAGGGGATGATTTAGCTTATAATTGGTTTTCGCATATTGATGTATATATTGACGGTCAAAAAATAGAAATGGGTGGTGGTGGTGGCCCACGAGAAATAACTGAATCATACATTAATTACTTTTGGACTGCAGATATTGGACAGATTGATTTACAAAAAGAAAAAGCGATTCGCATCGTATTTAATGATTTAGAAAGAAGCGATTCTGACAAAATGTTAAAGGGGAAATGGTCGTTTAAATTTAACGCTTCTGGAGAGAACTTAATTGCTAATTCAAAAAAAATCCCGATTCATCATAGCTTTACTTTAGAAAATGGTCAATATATTGAAATAGAGGAATTGGTTTTAACACCTGTTTCTTCAAAATTAGTTTATAAAATGAGCAATATTCATGATAATGTCTATTTTAAAATAGAGAACGACCGTGGAGAAGTAATACAAGAGACAATGGCGCAACAATTTCACTTTGAAAACTATAATCGTTTCGCGGCGTTAGAAGGTGATAAAATTAAAATTATACCAGTAGTTGCAAAGGAAGATCGCTCCGAAGAATACATTCTTACTAATGAAATAATCGAACTTGATTTAGATGAAGGTTATTAATAGATTAAAATAGCTTTGCCAATCCACTATCAATTGAAATGATAGTGGACTGGCTGTATTGATAGTTCACCAATAATCCTGCTAAAGTTTCGCAAAAATGACTTCTCTTCTTGAATAAGTCATTTTCCACTTTTCATACGGTTAGTTATCATCCTTAGCGATCTATGGGCTTCATTTCTTATAATGGGTTGCTTATCATGTTGTTCAATCCTCATAAGCGTGTTAATCACATTACTGTCGTTAAAGCTTTCAAATGATCTCACCAATTTCCAGCGGGTAATGTCATCATTGCCATGGTCCTTTAAACATAACATCAGTGCATCGATTATTGGATAATCGTCATGTAGTTTATGGTAAAAACAAATAAATCCTATTGCATCAATCACTTCTCTTATTGCAAGGAGATTGTCTGTTTTTAGTACAGCTATTAATATGGGTAGAATTTCTTCATCCATATGGGCCAAAGTTCTGGCAATAATGTCCCTAGGCAAAGGATAGCTATTTTTATGGAAGCCATGAGTAGGTAATACGTTATGTTGGTTAGTGCCGATCTTCCCTAAATAGTCGACCATAACTTTCGCGGATGTAACGTTCCCTTTTGAGAGTGCATGACATAATTCTATTTTTGTATAAAGTTTTTTTCTTGTGTGAGTGTATAAAGAAACAAATGAGTTAACTCATCGCTTAACTCATGTTTCTCTGCTAATAATTTTACAGCGATAGTTCTTTTGTATGCTTCTTTGGATTGCATCATTTTCAAGAGTTCTATTTTAGTATGATTATTGTAGTGTTGCAAATCTTCCATTGTAATCTTTCCACGATTTTTCAACTGAGCATCAGAACTTTTCATTTGCTCCTCCTTTTAAAACATCTGGCTCGTATACTGACATTTTGTATCCGTCACTTTGACAGCAAGAGTGGATTTTTGATTCTCACTTTTGTGGTGCAGCACCTATCCACCTAAATGGCACTGATCTTCTGCTTCTGTTTTAATATCAAATCGCTCTTTCATTAGGTGTATGCCGCGAGCACAACACATTCTAGTTGTTTAAAGTTATCAATAACAGCAGCAGGCACTTTCATAACGTCTAAACCCTCAAGCAGAGCTAAACAACTCGCATAAATATTTTTCACATCGATCATACAATGAAACGGTTTGGTAAAGATTGTTGCATGGAAATACCTTTCGAAAAGAACGTTTGTTTCCTTTGTTTTAGGAAAAAAAGACCTTTTTGGCCAATTTTTTTGATAACATGATTCAAAGAGAGAATTTTGTTTGTAAAATTAGGAAGGGTAAAAAATAGTATTGATAAGGGTTTATAGGAATAAACTAGATTATGTATGAAAAAAACAATATATATCTTTATATGAATTAGACATAAAGTGTGTATTGAAAACTGAATATTCTATTTAATTAGATTTTTGGTGTTTGCGAATGGAAAGTGGGTACTGTATATTCGTACTATACTATTAAATATTTAAAGGGGGAAGGTATTAAATGCAAAATATTATATTGATATTATTTTTGCAACTTGTGTATGTACCATTGCTAACTTTAAGAACAATTTTTCTAGTAAAAAATTTACCTGTATTTGCATCGATAATAGGCTTCTTTGAAGTGTTGATTTATGTCTTTGGATTGTCTTTAGTATTTAGTGGAGATCAAAGTCTATTAGCGATGATTGTATATGCTTTAGGGTTTGGTTTAGGCTTAATTGTTGGTACAAGGATTGAAAATAAATTAGCAATTGGGTATATGTATGTAACGATTAACACTAATTCAAGAAATAATGCCTTCTTAGAAGTGATTAGAGCAAAGGGGTTTGCAGTCACTGTTTATGTCGGTGAAGGAAGAGATAGCCAAAGGTATAAATATGAAATTTTAGCTAAGAGAAACCGTGTTAAGGAGTTAAATGAAATTATAAGTAGTTATGAACCTACCGCATTTGTAGTCACTTACGAACCAAATTCATTTAAAGGAGGGTTTTTACTAAGTAAATTGAAATAAGAATAAATTGTAATGAAGAAATTATTTTTTAGATTTTACGTAATATTTAGTCTTTTTTGAAAAAAGGGTTTGCGCTATCTGTTTTTTATTGGTGTTTTAATTATTTATTGGAATAGTATGTGAAGAAATAAAATATTTATTTTGATGATTACGTAGTAAAACCGACAAGTATTTTGTCGGTTTTACTACGTACTATTCATAAAGTACATATTAGTTGATAATATATATCGATATAGGAAGATAAATAAGTAATCAAAAAATTAGGTAGATGATAATTGTTCGTACAATTGAAGTTTGAACTGTCTGAGGGCTTCTTGTTGTATTTAATACATGTCGTCTTTTCGCCGAATCGTATAGTCGATATGTAAAAATGCTTTACCGAACAGCGTCATATCATGTGTAGCTATTAGTCTATCTTGTTCCTCTCGCATTACAAAATATTCGTGTAATGGTAGTTTGAAAATATATTTACCAATGGCTAAATAAGTGCCAGCATCACCTTGTGCATCACTCGTTAAATACAAGCGATTATTTTTGGTAGAAAGCTGTAAGATGCCGTGCATAGATGAGAAGGGGAGTGGCAGGGCGATGTTCATATATCGCTGATTCTCATATTGATGCTGTGAATAAATAGCATTAAAAACGGGTTGCCCTTGAATGGATCGTTGCCAGACACGAGGTTTTTCACGACCATCGAGCAGCGCGTTCACTTTCCATATTTGTCCGTCCATCACAGCAGACTGTGACGAGTACGGTAAATTGAGTTGACCCATACGCCGACTAATCAATTGATAAATAAATGCCATTGGTTTAAACCATGTTGCCCATTGGACAGACGCCGTTAAGTGAAAATGAGTTGTCTGTTCATAAAAATCACATATTAAAGCAGGTACTTTTTCTTTATCAATGAAATCAGCCATATCATCGACTAAACCTGGATGGGGCTCATTAGAAGCAATGAGTTTCCCGCGGATTTGACTAACAGGGAACAGATAATCCTGCTGCTTTGTTGGCGGAATAGAAAGGCTCCAAGCAAGTACGATGACGAGGCCAAATCCTAAACAATTGAATATACCATGGAAGTTCAGCATAGTAGGAATGTCTGCAAGCACTAGTCCCGTTAAATTACTAAAAGCATATAAGAGTGACCAAATAATGGTGAAGCACAATGTTAAAAAGGCGAGGCGGATAAACAATCCTTGCCACCTAGGTAGCTTCCATGTCATCACCAAATAACTAATACTAAAAATCGCTACGACATATAAACTGACGGCTAATATTTCAACGATTCTAGAAAATGTAATCCCAATCGCCACTAACATCGGTCCTGCCGCAATGACAGTACAACAAAAACGGTAATAGCGTGTCATGTACAGGCGGCCAATTAATCCAACTGAAATACATAGTAAAAATGCAGAGTAGTGAAAATGAATCGCTGTTAACCAAGTAATGATGGGACTGAAGCCTGTATCCATTTGTAAGTGGAAGGCTAGAAACCATAGCCCACCCATCACCAGATAGATGAATCCAATATCAATCATTATTTCAGCCGTATTGACAAAGCCACGTCTTAAAAATCGTTTAATACCAAGCGATGCAATAGTAAGGGTACTTATTAAATAAGCGAGGACGCACAATAGTATGACGCCTTCCTGCTGTGAAAAATAGAGTAAGGTGACACTGAATTGTCCAATGGCAATAATGATTTTTTGCCATCCTTTCAATAGCACTAGCTGCTCTACGACAATCGGCACAAATAATAACTGTGCTACTGTTAAATAATAGTAGATAGAGGTTGGTCCATTGAAAAGGATAAGGGACATCATGCAAACGATGCCAATCATAGTTAAAGGTCTAAGGAGCACACGGCGTAAACTGTCCAGCATACATCATCATCCTTCCAATGAAGTCATTAAAGATGGATACATGAATAGTATAAACATCAAGTGCATCATCATAGCCTTCTGTCACCACGACCCGCCCCATCAATTTTTTAGGTAATGGCAGCTCTTTTTGGCCAACAACGATTCGTTGTTGCTCCGAGCGAATCATTAAAAATCTATCCTTCGTCACATCAAACTTTAAATCTGAATAAAATAATGCCGGATCACCCAAATAATCCTTTACGATTTGCCGGTCTAAATCGACAGTCATGGTCGCATTAAATTTCCGAACCGCATTTGGAAAGAAAAAAGTCCGTTCCCAGTAAACTTCTGCTTCGTTTTCATTGTTCATGTGGCATGTATTTGCAATCGTAAACGGGATCATTTCACCGTCTTCGGGAAATAAAAAACGATTTTTCGTAAATAATCCATACATCGGGCGTAAAATGGACGGTCCAGAACGAATCACATGCATCGTACCTTCCGCATAAAAGGGCTCTTGTAAAGGGAGACGATACCTTTCTTGCAGCTTCGGGTGGAGACGTTGAAAATCGTCTGCTAAAAGTGTTTCATAAATCACGTTGAGCACCTCTTTTTCGTTTACAAGTTCTCGCTGTTGGCAACTCTGTTCTTAATAGCCAGGCGACGATTGACAGTACCCAAAGTGCGAGATTAAATGTGATGACATTGAACGGCGCTATCGCAACATGAGGTGCTGCGAACACCGCACTAGCTGACAATATAGGAAAAAGTACAATCTGCGTCATCAACAAATATTTATGCCATTTAGGAATAAGGAACAATATGCCGAGTAACATTTCGAAAATGCCTATCCCAAAAATGGTCGTAGTCGCTTGTTGTGCTGACAGTGGGGAAAGGTTCATGAGCATCTCAATTTCAAGTGGATGTTGACCAATCGCTTTTGGCACAAGTCCTTGGTATAGCCAAACAAAACAAAATAATAGACAAATAAAATAATAGCTGAAAAAACGGCGATACTGTGTAGCAGGTCCTTCTCCCGTTTGGAGCCATCTAGCCAATACATCAAAGCTAAGAGCTGTAGCCCATCCCATCATCGGTCGAAATAGCTGATCAAATAATTGGCCTATCATACCGAATCGGACGTCATAGTCATATTGCGTTAAAAACGTGACACGCTCACCGTTCGGGATATACTGCCAATAGCCGCGCCCCTCCTTAATAGGTGAAATAAGCTGTGGTGTGCCAAAATGGAGGGAAGAGGTTTTAACACCACTTTCTTTTTCATGTGTCCCTTTACTTTCACCCCAGCCAGAGACGGCAATCCCAGGCATAATCTTCGTTGTATACGTGAATGTTTGAGGCGCATCTTCATATTCTTTTTCATTATAGAAAATCTTTGTGAAACGCAAATCCCATTGTTCGTGTAAATGCGGCTGCTGTGTATAATGCCAAACTTGATCGATAGTACCATCTATATTGATTTCTACGTAGATCGGGTTCTTTTTCATTGCTTCAGCCCCTTTGTGTAATATGTAGACATATTCATTAGAATTTTAGTATTTTTATTATGGTAATTATACCTTTTTTTGTATTAATTACCCTGTATTTGTTCTAAATTCAGGGGAAGTTAACAAAAAAACGCAATTTTGAAGGCATAAAAGCAATCGAAAAGTAGCTCATTTCGATTGCTTCCAGTGTTTTGTCTGTATTTAAATAATGATATGCTATTGCTTATCGGATATCTCTTCTAATAATTAACCATTCTCTACCTGACTATTTTCAACCAAACTTTCTTCTTTCCGTGGTTTCCAAATGACAGCTAGTATGATCATCGCACTCACAATGGTGATGGAGCTAAGTACGATGGCAGATTCGTTCCACACGGCGCCATCATAGAACAATAATTCGCGTAAACCATCGATCATATAGCGCATTGGGAGCCATGGATATACCCAATCTTTATAAAATACCGGCATGACTTCTGGTGTCATTTGGAGTAACGGTAATCCAAAAAATAATAATAAAACAAATAACGGGACTCCAGGCATACCAATCCATGTCACAACGGCTAAAATGAGTAATAGAAAGCTCGTGCATGTGATGGATAAAAATAGTGCTGTATTCGTAAAGCTAGGAAACTCATAATTTAAAATACTTGTAGCTAGCCATGTTAATCCGAAGCCGGCGACAATGCCGATGATGAAACTAACACCGATTTGAAGCAATCTAGCTTTCAGTTGTTCCATCTTACTATTAAATGTTCGGTTTCTCATTGCAAACCATAGGAACATCGCGCCGAACAAGCTGCCCATCCAAATCGGTTGGAATAATGATAATGGTACATTTCCCGTTGAACCAGTAGGGTGAAGCATTGTTGTGGAAGATGTAATAGGTGCTGTATAAAGTAATGCTTGATCCACTGATAATGAGACATTTTGAGCTTGGAATGTCGCCAGTAGTTCATTACTGATTTTTTCATTTATGCCGTTAACGATGCTATTTAAAGCTTGATTGACGTTAGTTGCTACTGTAGCATTTTTCCCTTGGTTGACGTACAGATTGATTTCAGGGGATAGCGGGGTAGCCGTTTGTAACGATGTATAGTGTTCACTGAAATTCTCGGGAATAACAAGCGCGCCGTAATAGCTTTGATCATCCATTCCTTGCTGCATTTCTTCTAAATTAACAATCTTCCACGCAATCATTGATTCTTCACTTGCTGGATTTTGCGCGGTTAATTGCTGAATGATGTTATTCCCTATATTGATTTCGCCTACACCTATATCTTCATTGACAATAGCGATTGGCAGGTTTTTGGCTGATTGATTAACGATTGGAATTTGCGTACAAACAAAAATAAATAGAATGATAAAGGACACGATCGGTGCCAAGATTAAAAACTTATTCATCTTCATAATTTCATCTCCTTATTTTTAAATAATAAACAGACTGTTGATTAATGTGCACACTGTATATTATATTCAATCTATAAAAGAAAACCATCAACAATAAAAGGCACACTGTTCATTTCTCAACATAGTCGTACAAACTGTTCATTAAAATATGAAAAGAGGGGATTTTTTTGGCAGCTTCAAAACAAGATCGTAGAGTAGTAAAGACAAAAAAAGAAATTAGGCAAGCCTTTACAACTTTACTCGAGGAAAAGAGCTTTGATGCGATAACCGTGCAAGACTTGACAGAAAGAGCAAATATTAATCGGGGTACATTTTATCTGCATTATCAAGATAAATATGATTTACTAGAGCAATGTGAAGATGAAATCCTGGAGAAATTAAGAGAAATTGGGAAGAATCTATCGGTATCAGATTTGCGTTCTTTATTAAAAGAAGAAATGTATTTTCCACTTTTCGTCCGATTTTTTGAGTGTTTTCAAGAAAATGCACCGTTTATGCGTGTCATTTTAGGACCGAATGGCGACCCTTCTTTCCACGGAAAAATGAAGCAAGTCATGTTGGATAACTTATGGAGTCACTTTATTTCTAAAATGGATACGTCCAAGTTTGCTATTCCGATCGATATTTTGACGACCTATGTTAGTTCGGCGCATTTAGGCGTGGTTCAGCATTGGCTAAATGAAGGCATGAAACAATCGCCAAAAGAAATAACTGCTATTTTAATTAAAATTATTACGAAAGGTCCGTTAGAAGCAGTTGGATTACCAATTCATCAGGATTCTAAATGATGGGTATGTACTGGTTAGTTGGAGTTTGTAATTACAGGTGGGTTATCTAAATGAGAGGATGGACGACTATACGTGTAAAATTAGAGAAATGATTTTTTAGTATGAATCAGTAGCTACTTTTATTCTAGTACGCCGTAGTAATAGGATGTAATTAAATTTCATAATGAGGTGACTGTATATGCCGAAAATGGACAATGTACTAGCGATTCTCTGGATGCTTAGCTCGGGTGAAAAAATTACTGCTAAACAAATTTCAGAAAAGTTAGAGATGAATATAAGGACTGTATATCGTTATATTGATACACTTTCGACAAGTGGTGTACCTATAGTTTCAGATACAGGTCATAACGGCGGCTATACTTTATTGAATCATTTTATTGAAGCACCTCTTTTTTTCGATTTTGAGGAGCAAACAGCGCTCTTTCACGCTGCTATTTTTGCAAAAGAAGCTGGATATTACGGAGGAGAAGCGTTAAATCGGGCTATTTCGAAGCTAAGCAACTATTCAAACCAAGAGCAAGAAACAAAGGTAAATCAACATGTAACTAGTCTTGAAGTCATCAGTCGAATTCGTCCCATCTCACTGGAACCTGTTTTGAGGGAGCTGGAACAGGCAATAGCTAACGAATATTCTATAAAAATTCGATACCACAAAAGGGGCAAAGAGCAATCAGAGTATAGAGTGGTCGATCCATACAGAATTATTTATTGGGATAATAAGTGGTATGTTATTGGGTTTTGTCATCTTAGGGATGATATTCGTAGTTTTAAAGTAGAGAGAATGGAAAGTGTAGTGGTAACTGAAAATAAGTTTAACCAACTAGAAAATTTTTCAGCACGTGATTATTTTTTTAAAAACCTTCTTCCTACGATAGAAGATCAGGAAGAGGTTATGCAGTTAGTCATTGATGGAAACGAAAGTACGCTGAATGACGTTTGCCAGCATTGGTTTTTAGGGAATTATTTGCAGAAACGAACTGCAAACCAGGCAGTATTCCTTCTTGAAAAAGAGATTATACATACACATGTACCTTATTTGCTTTTACCGTATGGCAAATCTATTCACATTATTGAGCCAAAAAGCCTTAAGAAAAGAATGATTGAAGTGCTATCTGAATTAATACAATTTCATCAAGTTTTTTCTTTATAAAATAAAATTAAAAGATATTCTTGAAAATAAAATTAGCACTTACTACTAGAGGTGATAGATATGATGACGAAAAACCATAATCATGAACGAGATCAACTTGAGATGAT
>NZ_JBDQZI010000028.1:0-19085 GCF_042920265.1 Lysinibacillus sp. KU-BSD001
AGAGCGTTACTTCATCATTCGACTCCTTGATAATATCCTTCAATTTAATTCATAAATTGCCTAACCTTTACCGAGATTGTGTTAACCACATCTCATTTGAATTAGGAACGTGTCGCACCAACAAACTGGCCCGATTATGGAATAAGAAAAGATCCTGCATATCAACACAGGATCTTTAATCAATCTTTATTTTAAATGGTCAATCTTTTTTATAAAACACAAGTAACATTAAAACCTATCAAACCTTACTCCACCGTCACCGACTTCGCTAAATTCCTCGGTTTATCGACGTCACAGCGGCGGTGTAGGGCGGCATAGTAGCTGATCAGCTGTAATGGGACCACCGATACTAATGGTGTTAATAACGAGTGAACACGAGGGATGATGAGCGTATCGCCTTCTTCCTCCATGCCTTCCATCGCGATAATGCATGCATTGGCGCCACGTGCTACGACTTCTTTCACATTCCCTCGAATGTTGAGCGCTACTGGCTCTTGTGTGACAAGGGCAAAGACTGGCGTACCTTCCTCGATAAGCGCAATAGTACCGTGCTTAAGCTCACCGCCTGCAAAACCTTCTGCTTGAATATATGAAATTTCTTTTAGCTTTAATGCGCCTTCTAAGCTGACACAGAAGTCCACGTTACGACCGATGAAAAATGCGTTGCGTGCAATTTTTAAATAATCTTCTGCGATTTCTTCCATTACGTCCTTTGAGTCAACAATGGACTGAATACCGTTTGCGGCGATGGCAAGTTCTTGCTTTAAGTCAAAGTCAATCACTTTGCCGCGCGCTTTCCCTGTGACATAAGCCGCGATTGCCAGCACCGCAATTTGTGCGACATACGCCTTCGTAGAAGCAACGGCAATCTCAGGACCTGCATGTAATAGCAGTGTATAGTCTGATTCACGAGAAAGCGTTGAACCTGGTACATTTGTTACCGTTAATGTTGGATGACCCAGCTCTGTAATTTTCACAAGTACTTGGCGACTATCGGCTGTTTCACCCGATTGTGAAATGAAGATGAATAACGGTTTCTCAGAAAGAAGTGGCATGTTATAGCCAAACTCACTTGAAATGTGTACTTCTACTGGGATGCCTGCCATTTTCTCAAAGTACTCTTTTCCAACAAGCCCTGCATGGTAGCTTGTGCCTGCTGCAATAATATAAATGCGGTCTGCTGCCTGTAATGCCGTTAAAATGTCTGCATCAATGGCTAGTTCACCGTCTTGTTCATATGCTTGGATGATTTTACGCACAACGCCTGGCTGCTCATCCATTTCCTTTAGCATATAGTGCGGGTATGTGCCCTTTTCAATGTCACTTGCATCTAACTCTGCCTTGAACGGCTTACGCTCTACTTTGCGACCGTCTAGCGTTGAAATTTCAACACTTTCCTTTTTCACGATAACTACTTCTTTATCATGCAGCTCGATGAATAAGTCTGTCACTTGTAGCATCGCCATCGCATCTGACGCAACAACATTAAAGCTATCACCAACGCCCACTAGTAACGGTGATTTATTTTTCGCCACGTAAATGGTGCCTGTATCCTCGTTATCCAGTAGCGCTAATGCATAAGAACCGTGTACAAGGCTTAATGTTTTTCGAAATGCCTCGACCGTCGATAACCCTTCTTTTGAAAATAAATCAATTAACTGCACAATGACTTCTGTATCTGTATCGGATTGCAGCTGAATGCCTTTTAAATATGCTTTTTTTAGTAAATGATAGTTTTCAATGACCCCGTTGTGTACAAGTGTAAAACGACCTGACACAGATTGGTGCGGGTGTGCATTTAATTTGTTCGGTACACCATGTGTTGCCCAGCGTGTATGACCAATTCCGATATGTGCCATCACATCATCGTTCACTGCATTACGCAGATCGGCAATTCGACCCTTTTCCTTGAAAATAGTCACACCGTCTTCGTTGTGAACAGCAATACCCGCTGAATCGTACCCACGATACTCTAATTTCTCTAATCCTTTTAGTAAAATTTCCTTTGCATCTAATAATCCGTTATATCCTACAATTCCACACATAAAATAAATCCTCCGTTCGCTACAACGGCACGTATTTAGCAACAACAAAATAAGCCTTTTCTCTCTACTCCTATACATCCATTACATTTATAATGCACAAACGTCGAACAGAAAAATCAAAAATCTGAAACTTTCTATAGAAAAAGACAATGCGAAACTAAACTACGCGTAAGCCCATTTTGAAAAGCCTCCATATGGCTTTTCGATTATGCAGATAACATATCCGCTAAAACATCGTTCTGACTAACGATTGTATTACGAGCGCTGTAGCTTATTTTTATTATTTTTTATGTGTGCCGATTCGTTCTTCTGTGCAGCAAATTGCTTTGCTGTTTTAAAACGAATATAACAACCGGGCACGTGCGATCGGGAGGCATCCGCCGAATTTTCGATAAACCTCCACCTCGTCAACTAAGGATTGTTTTGCCGTCCGATTTCCTTAGCTCAGGCGCTATTATTGTTTTCCTTTGTACTTCTATTGCGCGTCTGCCATCCTCCTTTAATCGCGCATGCTTACGAATGTCCTAATATTGGAATTTAATAACAATCATTTTGCAAGCATACTCATCATACATAAAACGAGTACATTCGTCAAATCATCCCTAAAAAATAATGCGCTAGTATATGACATACTAGCGTAATATCATTGTAACTTACTTATATCTACAGGGGGGTTATACATATTGCAAATACTCTATCTGTTTATTACGTCTGTTACTGATCATACTTAGTATATGCTATACTGCTTGACGAGTTGCCTTAGCATGTATAGTTATGGACGTAGACATGGCTCGTTTCTTCCCATCAGAAAAACCGCCCTTCTACCGAAAGGGCGGTTCTATTGGATTATTCTATTCAGCTAAGCCCATTTCAGCTTTTACAACAGCTGCAATACGGTTCACATAGTCCTCACAAGCAGCAACAGTAGCTGCTTCTACCATGACACGTACAAGTGGCTCTGTACCAGAAGGTCGCACTAGTACACGACCATTGCCTGCCATCTCCGCTTCCACTTCTGCAATGACAGTAGCGATACGGTCATTTTGTGTTACGGCATGTTTGTCCGTCACACGTACATTGACAAGCTTTTGTGGGAAGATCGTCATCTCGCTTGCTAGCTCTGATAGACGCTTACCTGTTACTTTCATGATATTTACTAATTGAATCCCTGTTAGTAAACCGTCACCCGTTGTATTGAAATCTAAAAATACAATGTGACCGGATTGCTCACCGCCAAGATTATAATCGTTTGCACGCATTTCCTCGACTACGTAACGGTCGCCAACAGCTGTCTGTACACTTGTCATCTCGTTTGCTTCTAATGCTTTATAGAAGCCCATATTACTCATTACAGTCGATACAACGGTACCCTTTTTTAGGCGCCCTTTCGCATGCAAGTATTTACCGATAATGAACATAATTTGATCGCCATCAACAATTTGACCTCTTTCATCTACAGCGATTAAACGGTCACCATCACCATCAAACGCAAGACCAACATCTGCCCCACGCTCTAATACAAAATCAGCGAGCTTTTCTGGGTGCGTTGAACCAACACCATTATTAATGTTTAAGCCGTCTGGTGAAGCACCCATTGTTGAAATATCGGCTTCTAAATCAGCAAATAAGTGTGTAGCAAGCTGACTTGTTGCCCCATGTGCACAATCTAGTGCGACATGAATGCCTAGGAATTCCTCATCTACCGTTTGTTTCAGATAGGAAATATATTTTTGTCCACCTTCAAAATAATCCGTTACTGAACCGATATCTCCACCTGTTGGACGTGGTAATGTATCTGCTTCTGCATCAAGTAAACTTTCAATTTCTGCTTCTTGAGCATCTGTTAATTTAAAGCCATCTGGACCAAAAAACTTAATACCGTTATCTTCTACTGGATTATGTGATGCCGAAATCATGACACCTGCTTGTGCATTCATCACACGTGTCAAATAGGCAACACCTGGTGTACTAATGACGCCTAAGCGCATAACTTCTGCCCCAATTGATAAAAGACCTGCAACTAATGCCCCCTCTAACATCTCACCAGAAATACGTGTATCTCGTCCAATTAAAACTTTCGGGCGTTCTTTTGCATCTTTCGTTAATACGTATCCTCCAACACGTCCAAGTTTGAATGCAAACTCCGGCGTCAATTCACTATTAGCGACTCCACGGACGCCATCTGTTCCGAAATATTTACCCATTTTATTCTCTCCTTCAATACTAGACATTCCTGTTATTATGGCTATGACCATCTTTATAGGAATTTTCCGTTTGGCAAATGCATGGCCAATTACTCAGTACTATCCTCTGCTTGCTGACCTGTCCCACCCTCTGTCGACTCGTCAGCAGTCTCTACTAATTCTTTCTGAATATCCGCATGGATGGTAACGGAACTTTCTTCCGCTGTCACCTTTTCAGGTACTTTTATTTTCCCTTCATACGATCCGGACTCTTCTAAGTCTGACACGTCAAATTCTACGACTAATTCCTTTAACTCGTCAATCACTGCTTTTTTCCCATACACTTTCAATTTTACGGGCTCAATCCAAAGCTTCTCTATGGAAATACCGTCTTTCAATTGCCCTATTTGTTTAATTTTAATCGGTACATCACGACTATATTCTTCAATTTCTACTTTGACCTTCACTTTTTCCGGTTGAACCGCAACATCAAGACGATTCAACTCAGCGTTTAATACTTTTACATTTGCTTCTTGCTGGAAGGAATTTTTAATCCCTTGCTCACCCGTGACGGTTGCCTTCACATAACTAATATTTTCAATAGCACTTTTAGCACCAGTAACAACGACTGTCGTTGGGTCAACAGTCATACCCTTTAAGTCGTAGTCTTCTGCAATAAGGCGTTTATTCATTTCTGGCTCTACTCGGAATTCACGTGTGACACGCTCTTCTATCGAAATATTTAGTGCGACTGGATCGATTGAAACGTTTAATTTTTCTGAGAAACCTTCATTTTGAATGGTTACATGATGTTCACCGATCGTCAGTGAATTTAAATCAACGAATACAACATAATCTTGCGTAATTTTTGTTTGTAATATCAGCTTCGAATTCCCACTAATTGTGACATTTACTGTTTCTGGTACCCCTGTAACGATTAAGTCCTCATCATCATAATACACTTCAAGCGGCACATTATATAAAACATCCATTTCATCCGAAGGTACTGCTTCACGCCCCGACGTTTCCAGTTCTGATTTGACATATAAGAATAAGGCTAGCGATAACACTAGAGCAACAATTCGCAGTGCCCAAACACTGTTAAACACTCTATCCATTCTTCTTACCTCCCCAATTCAACTTAGAGGCTAAGTTTAAGTTGGACTCTTGTTCAGACCCAAACCATAGTTTACGTAACTTTACCGTAAACTCATCAATCGTTAAGTTACGGTCAATTTTACCGTCGAATGCAATACTAATCGCACCTGTCTCTTCTGACACAATAATGACAATGGCATCTGTTACCTCACTTAACCCAAGAGCTGCGCGGTGACGTGTCCCAAGTTCTTTGGAGATAAAGGCACTTTCCGACAAAGGTAAATAACAAGCAGCCGCTGTAATTTTATCCTTTTGCATAATGACTGCCCCATCATGGAGCGGCGTATTCGGAATAAAGATATTAATGAGTAATTCAGACGTCATATCTGCATTCATTTTGATGCCTGTTTCAATATACTCTGTTAAACCTGTTTCTTTTTCAATGGAGATCAGTGCACCAATACGACGTTTCGCCATATAGGTCACAGATTTCTTCATCGCTTCGATTAGGCGTGTTTGTTCTTCATCTTGCTGATTTGTCGTGCGTTGGAATAACTTTCCTCGTCCAAGTTGCTCAAGTGCACGACGAATTTCTGGCTGGAAGATAATGATGATTGCTAGGAAACCCCAATCAATAATCTCTTCTAGTAGCCAATCAAGGGTATTAAGCCCAAAGATTTCAGTCGCAATTTTTGCGATGATAATGACAAATATCCCTTTTAATAATTGAACGGCTTTCGTTCCTTTAATGAGGGTTAACGTTTTATAAATCACGTACCACACAAGCAGTACGTCCAAAAAGCTAAAAACAACATTTACAGGTGTCAAATCTGTAAATTGTTCGATTATTTGCATGTGGCATCCCCCACTTTTCTAGCTAATACATATACAATTTAAGGCTCTTCACCAAAACGTGTACTTGACCGCACATTCCGTTACGGGCGGACGCTTTCCGCGGGCGAGGTCGAGCCTCCTCGTCGCTCATTCTTCGGTGCTCCTGTCGCTACGCTTTCGTCGCAAATAAATTTCCTGCGGGGTCTCGACTATCTCGCTTTTCCCGCTGGAAGCTTTGCTCTGTAGCGAAAGGCGTATGCCGTCAGCTACACTCGCCGCCCTTCACTCCATGTGCTTTTAGAATCCTACATTTTTTAATCAAGAACATATTTTGATATTGAACCCAATTTAAAGTATATCATATTTGTGTAATAATTGACTTTTTAGAGAGCAAAAAGTCTACCCAATCGAGTAGACTTCTTCATTTTCTATAGAACGTCATTTTTTGTTAAACGGTTCCCTGTATTAGAACAAAAGCGCTAAAGCGCCTGCTCATCCCCGACACACGCTGGAGAATCCCGACAAGTGTGCTTGCCACACGTAGGAGGGAGTCGAAGCGTCGCTAGGGGATGGCGCTTTCGCCTAGACGTAAATGCTCTTTTCAACAACCATTATCCACAATGCGACATTTTATCATTTCCTTAACAACAAGAAAAAAGCCAAGAGTAATCATTCTTGGCTCTCATTATGGCTATTTTCAGATTCAAAAAGTGAAATAACGCTATTAAATATTTGCTTCATCTCATACCAAAGCCATTCAAATACTTCATCGACCTCTTGAATTTGACCTGTTACGACTGCTGTAGATGCCATGTAATCGCCATTAATGACCGTTACATTACCATCTACTTCTCCTTCAATTACAATAGTTCCATTTTTCACGACAATATCGCCTTTTACGACCTCTCCAGCAGGTACAATCACCGTTTCTCCTTCTACAATTAGGTTCGGTTGTTTCGTCACAGAGAATTGATTATCGTTTGAATAACTACCTAATAACGTTGCACTCATAAATAAGAAAAACACGGCTGCAGCTACAATAATCGGATGTTTGCGTAACCACCTTTGAATGCCTACTGTATTTTTTCTTTTTGGTAAGCGACTCATTACATCTTCCTCAAATCTAGGAGGCGCCGTAATGTGGGTAGCACTCTTAATGAACGCAATCGTGTCACTGAGCTCGTGCATATGTTGTTGACATTCTTCACACGTTTGCAAATGCTTCTTTAACTGCTGTTCATGCTCACGGCTAATATCCCCGTCTAAGTACTCGTGCATATATTCTACATAATGTTTTGAACACGTACTCATGCGAATCTCCTCCTATAAATTGTTTAGCTGTTTTCGTAGTGCTTCACGACCACGGTGAATTCGGGTTTTTACGGTTCCAAGTGGCATATCAAGAATTTCACTAATCTCTTGCAGAGATAATTCTTCTATATATTTCAGCACTATAACTGAACGATATTTATCGGGTAATCGACTAATTTCATACTGAATACGTTCTTGCAATTCCATTTGCGCAACAACATCTTCCGGTAATTGTTCATCCGCTGCAATTTGCGAGTACATATCGAGCCCATCTGTTCCTGCTACCTCTGCATCTAAATAATAATCCGGTTTCTTTTTCCGAATACGATCGATACACAGATTGGTTGCAATACGGTATAACCAAGTCGAAAATTTTCTTTTTTGGTCATAAGAATGTAAATTAATATAGGCACGTACAAACGCTTCTTGCGCGATATCTTCTGACTCTTGTTTATTACCGAGCATCCGGTAACATATTTGATACAATTTGTGCTGATAGAGGTTCACAATGTCTGCATATGCGTTTTGATCACCTTTAAGCACTTGCTTTATTCTTTTATTCACCAACGCATCCATTGTCTACCCTCTCCACCTTCTGTTATATGATTTACGTTCCACGTCCAATAAAGTTTCACTTTTATTATAACAAAATGTTTTTTGATAAAATGGCTCAAAAACAAATTGTACTCGTCTACTTTATTGTAAAGTTTTCCACTTTCATAATTCAAGTTACTATCGTATTAGAAAAAAATCCTTTACTCATGTGGAGTAAAGGATTGAATGGTTTTATTAAATAATACGTAAGGTAGAAGGACATCAATCTTCTTGCCTGCTACTATTTACAGGACAAATAAAAAAATGGCTGGGGTACTAGGATTCGAACCTAGGCATGACGGAATCAAAATCCGTTGCCTTACCGCTTGGCTATACCCCAATCATTTTATAGAAGATGGTGGAGGGGGACGGATTCGAACCGCCGAACCCGAAGGAGCGGATTTACAGTCCGCCGCGTTTAGCCACTTCGCTACCCCTCCAGCATATAACACTTATGGTGGAGGATGACGGGCTCGAACCGCCGACCCCCTGCTTGTAAGGCAGGTGCTCTCCCAGCTGAGCTAATCCTCCATGTTCAGGTGAAGTGTTATACATTATTTTATTAAGTGGTGACCCGTACGGGATTCGAACCCGTGTTACCGCCGTGAAAGGGCGGTGTCTTAACCACTTGACCAACGGGCCCATTTGCTAATTGCTTCTGAATAAGACAAGACTTATATTATCATCGTTTTTTATACTTCGCAAGTATTTTTTATAACTATTTTTAAATTAAATAGCCCTATACCAAACCTTTCGTTGCCCTCCCCTCTTCTTTACCACGTATGTACAATCATTTTATTAGGAGTTTCTACATATATTAAGTAATCATTTTTATAAAAAATACAATAAGAGAGATCGGGAAGCTCCAACCACTCCCCATATCCCTCTAAATTTGCTCTATGAATAGAGCGGCCTGTCTACATAGATAGCCCCTCTAATCATAAAAAGGTTTACCACACTACACGTTGGCGCCTTCTATAAGACTTTGCTTCCTTATAGTTTTTCTCTTCTTCTTTCCCGATGCCTAAATAATGCTCACTAATCTCTGTATTGGATAATAAGCTAGCTGCATCCCCCTGCATCACTACTCGACCATTTTCCATAATATAGCCGTAATGTGCAATGGATAAGGCAACATTTGCATTTTGCTCTACGACTAGTATAGACATCCCTTCTTCTTCATTAATCTTTTTAATGTTTTGGAAGATTTCTTTTACGAGTAATGGCGCAATTCCCAATGAAGGCTCATCTAGCAATAGTAGCTTCGGCTTAGCCATCAACCCCCGGCCAATAGCTAACATTTGCTGTTCACCACCAGACAAAAATCCAGCTTTTCGAGATTGTAACATTTTCAGTTTTGGGAAATAGCCATATATTTTTTCAATATCTGCTTTGATGTTAGAGCGATCTTTACGCGTATACGCACCTGCCATTAAATTTTCTTCAACCGTTAAGTCTTTAAAAATACGTCGACCTTCCATACTTAAGAAAATCCCTTGTTTAACAAGCGCATCCGCTGTCACTCCGTTGATCTTATTCCCTTGGAACTCAATTGTCCCATCTGTAATTTGACCGCCTTCACCAGCAAGTAGACCTGAAATTGCTTTCAATGTAGTCGACTTACCGGCTCCGTTACTACCAAGTAAAGCGACGATCTTCCCTTCTGGTACATGGAGCGACATCCCTTTTAGAGCCAAAATAATTTTTTGATAAACCACTTCTAAATTATTTACTTGGAGCATGTAAGTCACCCTTCCATCAGTTACCGTTTATACACATTAATCTTTGTAGCTAAAGTAGTCTTCTAACTGCTCCCACTTACCGTTTTTCACAACACCTAAACGTACTTTTTCAGTACCAGCATGGTTGTCCGCGCTAAATGTTAAATTTGCACCTAAACCACCTAAATCGAAATCTTGTAGAGACTCTAAACCTTCGCGAATCTGAGCACCTGTTAAATCACCCTCAGGATACTTTTCAGCAGCAGCTTGAATACCAGCTACCATAATTTTCGCTGCACTCCAACCTTGAACGAACTTTTGGTTAATATCTTCAATTGTTTTGCCTTTTGACTCTAAGTATTTTTTAATATCTGCCATTCCCTCAAAATCTTCATATGGGAAAGCATGTCCTAAAATACCCTTGTACCCTTCTGCCACATCAGCACCTACAATATCAATTACACCTTCACCAGTTGCCCAGTTTAAGCCAAAGAATTGCGTATCAATGCCTAATGTTTTAGCATCACGTAAAATTGTAGCTGTTGCATTCCACGTTTGTTGAATAATTGCGTAGTCTGGATTTTTCTTTTCCATATTTAATAATTGAGATTGGGCTTCTGTCGCCTTCACATCAATTACTTGCTCATCCACAATTTCAACACCAATTTCTTTACCATACGCTTTAATATCTTCAACTGGTGAGCGACCAAACGCTGTATCATTGTATAGTAACGCTACTGTTGGGTTATCACCTTCATGGTTTTCTTTAATCCATTTTAAAATAGCGCGCCCTTGATCAGAATAAGAAGCTGCAATTAAAAAGTTATACGGACTTTCTTCTAAATCTTTTAAATTTTCTGAATAAGAAGCTGAGAAGTATGGTAATTCATCCGTTGCTACTTGTTGACGTAATGCCTCTGTATCACCAGTTCCCCATCCAAGTACAGCTGATACATTCTCTTTGTCACGGAATTCTTGATAAATTTTTTGTGCTTCTGGAATTTGGTAAGCATAATCCTTACCTACTAATTTTAAGTTTAATCCTTCAACTAAGTTATTTTCTGTAATATACTCAAAATACGCTTTTTCCCCTTCAGCGTATGGCGTTCCTACATCCCCAGTACCACCTGTAATATCATATAGCCCCCCAATGACAACCGTACGATTCCCATTGTCTCCATCTGAACCACTTGAGCTATCTACATCGCTGTCTGTCGATGCATCGTCTGACGAACATGCTGCTAAAACAAGCAACAATAGCGCCCCCATTAACATCCATAAATACTTACTGCCTCTCTTCTTCACAAAAATTCCCCCTTGTTGTAATAAATGTATTTATTTATTTAATCTTGAACAGCGGATGACTTAATAAGAAAATGGCCATAATTTAAAGTACTTTTTAATATTTAGCCAAATATGTGCTAAGCCCCCTGGTTCAAAAATTAAAAACAGGATAATTGCTAAACCGAAAACAAATTCCTTAAATGCTGAGAATAGCTGATACATTGACGGCATAATCGTCGATAAAACATCTACAGCCGAGCTTAAAAATACCGGTAAAAGCGTGATGAATACAGCACCCAAAATGGAGCCAAATACACTTCCTAGGCCACCGATTAAAATCATCGCTAAGTATTCAATCGAAATCGTTATACTATAATTTTCTGGACTTACAATCATTGTGTAATGCGCAAGTAAAGCACCCGCAATCCCTACGAAAAACGAGCTAACGGCAAAAGCTAACACCTTATATTGGAATAAATTGATCCCCATAATTTGTGCCGCAATATCACGGTCACGAATAGCTAAAAACGCTCGTCCTACTCTTGTTCTCAATAAATTTGTAGCATATAAAATCGTTAAGAGCAGTACAATAATAGATAAGTAGTAATAGGATGTATTTGTGCTGAATTTAAATGGACCGATTTCTGGACGGCTTAGTACCATTCCGGCTGTACCACCTGTTACACTATCCCAGCGACTAATGACAAATAAAATAATTACTTGTGCCGCTAATGTAGCAATCGCTAAGTATAGCCCCTTTAAACGTAATGCTGGCAATCCGAAAATACCACCGATAATCGCCGTTATAAGACCTGCTAACGGTAGCGAAATCCAAAAGCTGAGCCCATAAGTCGATGTAATAATAGCTGAAGTATAACCGCCTACACCTAAAAAGGCACCTACACCAATCGAAATCTGTCCCGTAAATCCTGTTAAAATATTGAGACCAATTGCACCAATTGCTGCGATAGCACATAGCGTGAGTAAGCCTACCCAATAATTTGATGCAAAGAACGGTACAAGCAGAATGATGGCTAAGATGACTGCTATTTTCACCTTTTCGGCCGTCGTTCCAAATAACTTCATATCATTCACATAAGATGTTTTGTAGTTTCCACTTTCTCGAACAAATAAATTCCTCACCCAATCACACCCTCTCTATGCCTTTACTACCAAATAGCCCATGTGGCTTTAACATTAAGATTAATAGGACGATGATGAACGGTACAACATCCTTCACACCACCACCTACTAGCGGATCTAAATAGCCACCTGCAATATTTTGTAGAATACCAATTAGGAAACCACCGACAATGGCCCCTAGCACACTATCTAAACCACCTAGAATTACTACTGGTAATACAGTTAAACCAATTGCTGACATTGTTGGACTAACACCAGTGATGTTCCCTAGTAACACACCACCAATTGCTGCTACAATCGATGCAATCATCCATGTCATTGCATAAATAAATTTCACACTAATGCCCATGGAAGAAGCTGCTGCATGATCTTCTGCTACTGCACGCATAGCAATTCCGATTTTCGAAAATTTGAAAAATAACGAGAAAACAATGAGTAGTGCAATGACTACGATAAATGACCATAGATATACAGGTGTGATAATGACGCCACCCATTTTTAATGGTGTCGATGGGAATACATCTGGCGGGAATACACGCGTTGAATGCCCCCAAATCATATGCACTGCACCAGCTAACAAGCTCGATAAACCAATCGTCGCCATAATTACTGAAATGGTCGGTGCATTTTGTAGCGGCCTTACAACTAATCGCTCTACTACCAGCCCTAGTATTGCACTAAATAGTAGGGTTAAGAGTAGCGCAAAGATAAACGGTACATCGTAAACTGTCATGATGACTAAACAAACATATGGGCCGATAATAACAAATTCACCATTTGCTAAATTCAGTGCTCCACTCGCTCTATAAATGAGAACAAATCCGAGCGCTACTAACCCATAAATACTCCCTACTACGATTCCGTTACTCAGCATCTGTAAAAAAAACGTCATCATGCCACCCCTTGCTTCAGCTTTAATTTAATAACACGAAGACTCACTTTTTCCTCCACCGATTCAGTGAGTGAATTAGCGATTGATACTTCCTGCGTATCCGAGTACATGCCATCAATTAACGCTTTATATTTCTGTTCAACAAAGTTTCTGCGAATTTTTAACGTACGTGTTAGCTCACCTTGATCTGCGGTAAATTGTTTGTGTAAAATGGAGAACTTTTTCACTCGATTGTGCTGTGGTAATTTACTCATTAACTGTTCTACTTGTTGTTCGATTAACTCAACAACTTTCGGATTTCTAGAGAGGTCTGAATATTCTGTATATACAATGCGGTTTTTATCTGCCCATCTACCGACGCTATTCATATCAATATTTAAAATAGCTGTCATATATGGTTTATCTTTACCGAAGCACACAGCTTCTTGAATATAAGGACTTGATTTTAACTCGTTTTCTACTAATCTTGGATAAATAACTTCACCAGCTGTATTCGTAATAATATCTTCTTTGCGATCTAAAATATGCAGGTGTCCTTGCTCATCGAGATAACCGTTATCCCCTAAACATAACCAACCATCAATCACTTCTTTTTGATCTTCCTCATGCAAATATGCAGAGAAAATAGCATTATTTTTCATGTAAATCGCGCCGTCTTCGCCGATTTTCACTTCTGTATTCGGTATCGGTACACCAGAGCTCCCCGCCCTAATTTGACGATCCGGCTGAACAAATGCAATCCCTGCAACCTCCGTACCACCATACGTCTGTTTTACATTCACACCGATACTATGATAGAAATGGAATGCATCTGATTGCAGTGCTGCGCCTGCGACATACGCCCTTCTCAGTCGCGCTAGTCCTAAATGATCACGAATAGCACTAAAAATAATGGCATCCCCTAAAAAGTACATCAATTTATCGATGCCTGATAATGTTTGATTATTGGCATCAGCCACCGCTTTTTTATCCCCATACTTTTTAAAGAGATTATATATTTTTCTTTTAAACCAACTAGCACCTTCTATACGAATCTCAAAATTCGACATTAACGACTGGTAGACACGAGGTGGTGCAAGCAATGTTTGTGGTCCAATCTCTCGTAAATCGACCATGACTGTATGTGGCTTTTCAGGGAAATTAACAACGAATCCAATAAGCAGTGGAACAACGGTACTCACGACTTTTTCATTAACCCATGACAATGGTAAGAATGAGAAGTAGTCGTCTTTTTTCTTCATGTCCTCCAGTTCACTTAAATTTTTTGCTGCGTTAATTAAATTAAAGTGTGTCAGAACGGCCCCTTTAGGTCTCCCTGATGTGGCTGCGCTATATGCAATGACAGCTGGACTATGTGTATCAAGGTCGCTTGCCTGTTCTTCATAAAAGTTGGCGTTACTCTTTAACAAAGCTTCCCCTTTTTCCATTAAATCGTCTAAAAAAATGAGTTTATGATGCTTATAATGACGTAATCCTTGCTTATTGTAATAGATAATGTGCTCAACAAGCGGAATTTTAGCCTCTATTTCTAGTAATTTATCTACTTGTTCTTGGTCTTCAACAATGACAATTCTCGCTTTACAATCATTCAAATAAAATTCAACTTGATCGGGTAAAGATTCTTGATAAATCCCTACTGAAATTCCCCCAAGTAACTGTGCCGACATTTGAGCGTATAGCCACTGTGGTCGATTTTCACCAATAATAGCTAGTGTTTCACCACTTTGAAATCCAAGTTCATACGATAGTGTAACTGCTAACAATTCGACATTTTTCAAATAATCTTGCCACGTAATTTCATTCCATATACCTAAATGTTTTTGTCTGAGCGCAACTGCATTTGGCTCATTTTTTGCTCGTTCTGCTAACAACGTAGGTAATGTTTTATGAATGACCATTCAGTCTTTCCCCCTTAAATAACGGTTTCTTCACCGATATATGCTTTAATCACGTCTGGATTTTGCTGTATTTCTTTTGGCGTTCCAAACCCAATCAGCTTTCCAAAATCCAATACGGCAATATGATCTGACAAGCTCATTACGACCCCTAAGTCGTGCTCAATCAACACTACTGTCGTTCCCATCACCTCATGCATATCTAGTATGAACCGAGACATCATATCCTTTTCGGCATTATTCATACCTGCCATTGGCTCATCTAATAGAATTAGCTCCGGATTAAGCGCTAATGCTCGCCCAACTTCCACACGTTTTTGTAGTCCGTACGATAGCGTCCCTACTGGCGTATGGCGTATATCCTGCAATTCTAAAAACTCAATTACTTCCTCTACCTTTTGGCGATGTTGAATTTCCTCTTTGGAAGCTTTCCCTACATAAAAGCCTCCGTCAATAATCCCTGCATTCATCAGAGAGTGTCTGCCGAGCTTTAAATTATCAAGCACTGACATATGTGCAAATAAGGCAATGTTTTGGAAGGCACGTGCCATACCGAGTGTCGTTCGATTATACGGTTTCATATTGATGATCTCTTGCCCTTTGTACCGAATGGAGCCAGTTGTCGGCTGATATAATCCACTAATGCAATTTAACATACTCGTCTTCCCAGCTCCATTAGGACCAATAAGCGAAAATATTTCACCTTGGTTTATATGGTACGTGACGCTATCTAACGCTTTAACGCCACCAAATTGCAAAGAGACATTTTCAATCTCTAAAATAGGCTCCATTAAAACTCCCCCTTATTTGGTCGAAACCGAAACCATTTCAATTTACTATATTTTCCTGAATATTACTGCATCTAAAATAACTTTGTCAATCTATATTTTAAAAATAAATACATTTTTCGATTATTTTATAATATATTATTCTCGTTTTTTCGTTTTTTTTCTAAGTAATTCCCCTCCCGAATAATTCGAATAGAAGATATAACATGAATTAAATTATTTTAAAATAATTATTATTACACATGTCTTTACATTCTATTTATGCAGCCAATAATTAGTATATGATAGTAATTAGATAAATATTAATAAAATATGTGAATAAAATGAAGTTTATTAGAAAGGGATTATCTATTTCAACATGTAGGAAATGGAGAAAGGCTTATGAAGAATTGAAAAAAAGGCAAAAAAAAAATGGCTCCGAAGGTAGGACTCGAACCTACGACCAACCGGTTAACAGCCGGTTGCTCTACCACTGAGCTACTTCGGAACGCTATTATTTAATTTGCTTTATCAAGCTTAAATACATTAAAAATTATACAGCTGTTTTTCAAATAAAGCAAGTATTTTCTGATTTCTTATTTTAATATTTTCTGCGTTAGAAATATACACCATTAAACATTTCCAATAACATTATAATTCTAAATTATGTTTATATAATTCTACATTATACCATTTTTCTCTTGACCTTATTTTACTATGATGTGTACAATAAATAGCAAGCTTTAATAAATTTAATATTCAGAAATATAGAACTGGAATGGACTAAGGAGGATTTTTATGACAGAGACAAATGTAACCGTAAATTTACTTGCACCAGAGCAATACAATATTACCGAAGAGCTGGAGAAGTATAAAAAAGATGAAAATCGTCAAGCCATTCGTTGGATTGATGCAACAGGTAATCGACGCATCATTTCATACAAACAACTGATTGAAAATATGAATCAATATGCAAATGCTTTAACGTCGTTAAATATTGAACGTGGGGATCGCGTGTTAATTATCGTACCTCGATTACCAGAAGCTTACAATGTATATTTAGCCTGCTTAAAGGCTGGTATTGTACCAATTGCTTGTTCTGAAATGTTAAGAGCAAGTGATTTAGAGTATCGTATTGAACATGCTTCAGCAAAAGCAGTCATTGCTTATGATGCATTTACTACGGAAGTAAATAAAATCCAAAGTGCTAATCCTGTATTAAAATTAATTATTGGTGAAGAAGAGGAAGGTTGGACAAATTTAAATACACTGGCAGCACAGCAAAGTACGGAATTTGAAACTGCTCCTACTTCAAGAGATGATATGGCATTCCTTTCTTATACATCGGGTACTACTGGCAAGCCTAAAGGCGTTGTCCATTCTCATGGCTGGGGCTATGCCCATGTACGTACAGCTGCTTCTAATTGGTTAGGTGTCCATGAAGGAGATCTCGTTTGGGCAACAGCTGCTCCAGGTTGGCAAAAGTGGATTTGGAGTCCATTCCTATCAACAATTATGTTAGGAGCAACGGCTTTCGTATATTACGGAGGGTTTGAAGCAGAGAAATATCTCCAACTTATTCAAGATGAAAAAATTCATGTGCTATGTTGTACACCAACTGAATACCGTATTATGGCGAAACTTGATAGCTTAAACGAGTATGATTTATCTTCCCTTCGAAGTGCTGTTTCCGCAGGTGAACCACTAAATCGCCCAGTCATTGATACATTTATGAAGTTATTTAACTTAAAAGTGCGGGATGGTTATGGTCAAACAGAAAATACATTGTTAATCGGAACAATGCAAAATATGGAATTGCGTCCCGGCTCGATGGGACGACCAACACCAGGCAATAACGTAAAAATTATTGATGAAAATGGGGAAGTAGTCGCACCAGGAGAAGTAGGCGATATTGCTGTGCACAAGTCTTGTCCAGCTCTATTTAAAGAATACTATCGCGACCGCGAGCGCACGCAAGCTGCTTTTCGTGGTGACTGGTACATTACTGGGGACCAAGCAAGCTATGATGCAGACGGCTACTTCTGGTTTGAAGGACGGGGCGATGACATTATCATTTCTTCCGGGTACACGATTGGACCATTTGAAGTGGAAGATGCACTAAACAAGCATGAAGCAGTACAAGAATGTGCTGTTGTCGCTGCGCCAGACGAAATTCGTGGTAGCATCGTAAAAGCGTATATTGTTTTAAAGGAAAGTTATCAGGGAGCTGATGAAGCGTCACTAATTAAGGAGCTTCAGGAGCATGTGAAAACGTTAACTGCACCTTATAAATATCCACGTAGTATTGAGTTCCTAACAGAATTACCAAAAACAACTTCGGGTAAAATTCGTCGTATCGAACTACGCCAAAAAACTGCTACTCTATAAAAATAAAAATCAACCTAACATTCAAAAATGTTAGGTTGATTTTTACATGCTATATTTAAATTACATAAAGTATGCTCTGATTCAGCTCATAAATCATTAGAAAGTAGTCCTTGTAATTATTCCAGTAATTGGTCTACTAGCACCTGCTATTGAAATATAAGAATCTACATTTCCTGCCTATATAACTAACATGCCGATTACTGCCCCCGACTATAACACTCGAAAAATGCTCAGCTTCCTTCGCGTATTTCACTAATTGCTTCATATCTTCTACGAATGACTCAAATATGACTTCTTCCTCCTATATAATTAGCTCTGCATTATCTCCTACTGCGCGTTTATTAAATCTAATGGAAAAAATCCCTTTTTGCCTTCTTTTATGGGCGCACATGAATATGAAATAATAATAGCAACAGAACTAGTGTATGTTTGTGCAAGCTGTAATGAAGCGATTAAAGTACCCCTTTTACCGGCACTTCAATCGCTTCATATTTTGATAGTTTCTTTAACAAGTAGGAGGGGAAATCAACACACATCATATGTTTATAAATTTGCTTGTTATAAAATAGTAACTATAAAAGAACACAAGCGCCTGTTCATCCCCTACACGCACTGGAGAATCCCGACAAGTGTGCTGGCCACACGTAGGAGAGAGTCAAATTGTTATGACAGGATAGCACTTTCGCCTAGACGTAATATTCCTTTCTTCAACAATGGTTATATCTACAATTCGACATTTTATTATTTTTTTAAACAATAAAAAAAGCCACTACTAACTGAATTAGTAGCGACTTTTTGCGCCTAGCGATGTCCTACTCTCACAGGGGGAAGCCCCCAACTACCATCGGCGCTAAAGAGCTTAACTTCCGTGTTCGGTATGGGAACGGGTGTGACCTCTTTGCCATCATCACTAGACTATGGTCGACCTTC
>NZ_JBDQZI010000029.1:0-16502 GCF_042920265.1 Lysinibacillus sp. KU-BSD001
AGAAAATAGTCTCGTTAGATTCTTTAAGACCATTGAAATTTTCTTAACGTTGTTAAAAATGGGGGAATCGTCTCGAAAATGTGCTTAGCGTTGTAAATCCGCATTTTCCTGACGGGACCCCTACACGAACGAATAACATTCGATAGTTTTTTCTTAATTGGATTTAAGCTGTCCTTTACTCCATAAATTTCAATTTACCCCATTCTCATCTAACTTTTCTCTTCTCAGCTAAATTGCTAACAATAATACCTATTCTATATTTAAATAAAAATCCCTTCCTCAAGGATATGGCCTTTTAATGAAAAGTGACGCAATCCTAATTAAAGAAAGTGCTGCAAAAGTAATAATGGAGGAGCTAAATGTTCGACATAAAACACAAATTGAAACATGGGTACGCTGATATAAAGGCTGCGGGATGCATCGTTTTGAACAGCCTGTCGGTAAACAATATACGTATGGAAAAGGACCTGAAAGTCTTACTCCAATGGAACAGTTACAATATGAAAATCAGTTTTTAAAGCAACAAATTGAAGTTCTAAAAAAGTAAGCAGAATTGGAGAGGAAATGGTTAAACAAGTAATTGTAGATATGTTTGAGCAATGGAAAGGAAAATTAACGTTCAAAAGCTGTGTGCCATTTTAGAAATTCCACGCGCTACATATTATCGTTGGAAGAAGGAATCCAAACGGTTTCATACATCTCAACTACTAAAAGAGATGATTCGTGTATTATAAATAAATATCGATATGGGTATCGCAAAATTACAGCTATTCTACGAAATGATTAACGCATCAATCACAAAGCTGTACAACGTATCATGCAAAAATATAATTGGCAATGTCGTGTGAAGGTGAAGAAAAGAAAACAAACGGGACAACCATATTTTATCGCTCCCAATACACTAAATCGTGAATTTGCGGCGCAAAATCTTTTGAAAAACTAGTAACAGACATTACGTACTTACCTTTTTGGTGAGAAAATTTTATATCTTTCAAGTATACTCGATGTATTTAATAGTTAAATAATTGCTTATACGATTCGTGATTCGCAAGACGTATCATTGGTATTAGATACGCTCGAGCAACTACCCGCCTTACCCGAGGGTGTTTACTACATAGCGACCAAGGGTCCGTTTACACATCAGTAGCCTTTCAAAAGGCAGTCAAAGAAAAAGGCATTACCATGTTCCTTCAATATTTCTTTTGCCCCTCCAAGATTCGCAGCAACTAGTACATGTTTGGCTGTGAACTAAGTACTATCTTCCATTACAACACCCTTTACAACTGTTTGCTCTATCCCTTAGTTCAAAGACTACGTGTGCCAAGTCTTTGGTTTTGATTTTTAAATCCGATAAGGTAAATACTCCCCCATTATTTAACCAATCCTGTATCTATAATGGTCACGGTTACAGTAGGGTTAATGTTTACTCGATCAATTGACTTGGGCCAGTCTAGGTTTTTCCATGTCTGATAATCCATTTTTCTTTTTATATACTTTCCTAAACCAAGATTATCTATTTGGTGTTCCTTCATAATTTCTATTATTTCGTTTATTTCGTTTTTTATATATTTTTGAATATCTCTCTCCATCTCTGCCATTTGTTTCTCATTATTTATATCCTTTTTTCCATGGTATTCCAGTAAAAAGCCTTTGAGATCAATTGACACATTCACATCGATATCTTGATTATTATTTATTCCAACCTTTATACTTCTTTTATTCTTTAAAAAACTAAATAATACGTTCTCTTCTTTATTAATTTTAATTAATAATTTGCCCTCTTTAAACTCACCAGTTAAAAGAAAGAAAACTCTTGCTTTTATTTCTGGTAGTGATGTTTTTAACTGATCATCACTAAATAATGCAATACCTTCCGACATGATTCCATCTTCAGATTGTAAAATAATTGGAGCAATAGGATCAATAGCGTCATCTAGGTAATCTCTCGCAAACTTATGTATATCCATTTCAGGAATGGTATTTAACCTTGCTTCTTTTGTCAAAAGCTCTTCGATAACACTATCAACCATTTTATAATTTGGATAGTCTTTAGATAGCATTTGTTGTGGGCTGCCTTTTACAATAGACAGTTTTACAGTTGGTCTTAAATCTGGATCACGATAGAATGTATCGATTAAATCCCATACTCCTTTTTCTGCAAGTTTCTCTCCAATTAGAATACTTCTAACTTGACCTAAAACTAGATTTTTATCTGTCTTTTGGTTCAAAAATAACATTGATTCTCTTGGAGTATCAACAACAGTAGTGATAGTTTGCTGTTCTAAGGTTTCTGCTATTGGAAATGAGCCGGTTACTTTAAGCTTTCCGATATCCTCTCCTTCCTCAATTGACTCATAACCTATTGTATGAATAAATCCTAACTCCTCAACAATTTTTTGGTCCATACATCCCGATTGCATCAACAAGATTAGACTAATCAGTAAAATTCTAGCCATTACTTCTCCTTTTTATAAAAATAATCATCAATAATAATAGTGGTAAGAAGACAGATAGGAACAATTGAACTTTTGTTAAGGCAGATAACAAAAATATTAATTCTTTTTTTGTTACAAAAGCGAGCGTTGATAAATATCCAACTGCCAATAATACAAAAACAATAAGATTATCACTCCATTTAACCACCCTTTTTAAGGTAACTAAACTAATCCAGACATACATCGTAATAGTAATTAACACCTTTAAATAAAATAATATAAAAATGATAGAGTCCAATCGTTCAACAAATTCAAATTCGATATGTTTCATTAAAGTTACTACTGGGTAAACTTGATGAGTTAACTGTTGTATACTGTTAAATCCATAACAAAATATAGTAACAATCAAATATACAAAGGAAGTATATAAGTGACCCCAAAAAACATATTTAAAACCGCTTTTCTCTTTACTTATATACGGGAACATAAATAGGATTACTTCAAATCCTAGAAATGCAGTATATACTTCGATTATCCCTCCATAAAAGTCGGTATTTTCATTAAACAAAAATGTAGAAAATTGCAAAAAGGAGAAGTCAGGAACAAAATGTAATAAGATAAATATTATTGGTCCAGATAAAAAGAAAAATATAGTACAGATATGAGCGATTGTTATTATTCCTCTTGTAACAAGGTAAAAAGTAAGAATTAATGTTAACAGTACAAACCACTGTATATCAGTTTGAGGAAAATATAAAAACTTCATAACATGTACATAGTGTTTTGCGATTGTAACCGAAAGAATTGACCAGAATATGCTTAAAGAAATATATAAAGGCATTATTATCATCTTTGCCTTTGAATTTAAACTCTCAATTGTTTGAAAAATCGACTCACCTTTATTAAAACTATAAATTGTAGCAATCAATCCAATATGAATCAAAACAACAACTGAAATAGGTATAATCATGATCCAACCGTTATATCCAAAATGATTGACTATAATATTTGGTAAGCTAAAGAACACTATACCCATTTGAGTCATATAGGTAATAAAAAATAAATAGAACGGTTTAAATTTTTCATTTTGCATATTTAGGCTCCTCCTTAACTTATTTCTTAAAGAACTGATAAGGAGCACGAATAATAGTATCTTTTATGTCCTTCAAAGATAATGGTGCTATAGGTTTAAGATAATACTCCCCCATATTTTTTAAACTGCAAAGATGAATTAATAAAATAATGAATCCGAAAATTATTCCAAAGAATCCCGCTATTGATGCAAGAATAATAAAAATAAATCGAGCAATCCTTAAAGAAGCGGTCATTATAATATGTGGAACTACAAAAGAAGATATAGCAGATATAGAAACAACTATAATTAGTATACTACTCGTAAAACCAGCCTCTACTGCAGCAGTACCAATAACTATACCTCCAACTATACCAATTGTTTGTCCTATTTTAGACGGTAGTCTTGCTCCTGCTTCTCTTAACAACTCAATAATACTCTCAATAATTAATGCCTCAATTAGTGGGTTAAATGGCACGTTACTTCTTGATTTAATAAACTCATGCAGTAATTTAACAGGAATAATATCATATTGAAACATAGATACTGCTACATAGAATGCAGAAGCAAATAATGTTATTACTAATGCAGCAAATCTTAATGCCCTGGATAGAGTACCAAGTATCCATCTTTGGTTGTAATCATCTGGAGATTGAAAAAATTCAAAAAAACTAGTAGGGGTTGATAATGAATAGGGACTACCATCTAACAAACAAATAACTCTTCCCTCAAGCAACTTTGATGTTGAAACATCTGGACGCTCTGTCGTAAAATATTGTGGAAAAATAGAAAGAGGCTTCCTGTCTAAGTATTGTATTAGTTGATTTAAATCATTAATCCCTTTTATGTCAATGTCATTGATTCTTTCTTGCAATTCTTTAACTAACACAGAGGAGGTAATACCCTCAATATATAATAAATACATTTTCGTTTGAGTTAACGTGCCTATTTTATAACTAAGGACCTTTAAACGGTCTGATTTTATTCTTCTCCTAATCATAGATAAGTTAGTTCCAACGTCTTCTATAAAAGCTTCTTTAGGTCCTACAATTATAGTTTCAATTTCTGCAGCTGAAACACTTCTTGTTTTTGGAACATAAATATCAACTACATATGCTAGTGAATTTTTAAAAATGACTAATGCTTTTCCTTCCAGAATCCCACTAACCATTGAGTTAATATCTTCTTCTTGTTTAAATTCTTTTCTTCTTAATATATTTTTCACTTCATCGTTATTTATATTTGAAAATGGTTGTACAATATTATTTCTCAATTCCTCTTCCCCTACTAAATGCCCGAAAAATAATACCTCAATTTCTAACTCTGGAAATGTCCTAGTTACTAAATCATCACAATCATCTAATCTACCCTTAATATGTTCAGACAAATTTTTGTTTATATACATAATAAATTCCTCTCAAAACGTTATCAACGTGAGTATTGCAAAATTGTGTTATTTTTATTCAGAATTTTGTTAAACCGCTTCTCTCTCATATAGTCAGTATTGCAAAATTGTGTTATTTTTATTCAGAATTTTGTTAAACCGCTTCTCTCTCATATAGTCAGTATTGCAAAATTATGTGAGGTAAAGACAAAGGCCCCTTGAAGCCTATCGTACATGTGAAGGAAGCTCTCGATCGTTTAATGTGCCGTAAGCCCCCAAAAACTGATTTTACTATAAATATAAAGAATCCATTTTGAAAAATTGATCAAAATGGATTCTTTATTAGCAGCTATTAGTTACTTTTATAAAAAAGTTGAATCCTTTTTATAAAACTACAGTTGAGCATTTAACAAAAGACTGCTTTATTTAGTTAAACAAGCAAAATAAAAAAGTTGAATTCTTAGCATATGGAAATTCAACTTTTTTAGGTTGAAATTTGCTTAGCGTACAAAATTTCCGAAATGTTGTCTGTACCCCTAGTAAAATAAAAATATACAATTTTATTGGAGGTTACAAATGATTATTGGTTATGCTCGGGTGTCTACAATTGACCAAAACTTAGATCGGCAAATTGGTATGCTTAATGAATATGGTTGTGAAAAAATAGTTAAGGAGAAATTTACTGGTACAGTTAAAGATCGAAAGGGACTTCATCAACTTTTTGATGTTATCCGTAAAGGCGATACAGTTGTAGTGGAGAGCATCTCCCGTTTAGGACGTAAAACATTGGATATCCTCAACATTATTCAACAGTTAGAAGAGATGGGGGTTCAATTCATTTCTTTAAAAGAAAATATGGATACAAGAACCTCTACAGGTAAAGCCATGTTTCAAATGATGTGTGTCATTGCTGAATTAGAGAGGAACCTTATTGCTGAAAGGGTAAAGGAAGGACTTGAAGCAAGTAAAAGACGTGGGAAAACATTAGGTAGACCCAAGTTGGATAAAGAAAATCTTGCTGTTGCGCTACGGATGTATGATAGTGAAGAATATTCTATAAAGGAGATAATCTCAGCAACTGGAATATCTCAAGGTTCCTTATATAGGGCAGTAAACAGAAGAAAGATTGAAGAAATAAAAAAATAGGGCGAGTTTTATTATTTCTTCAATTTTACTTTGCGGTCTACAGCAGGAACCCTGTCACTAGGCCAAAAGGAATGTGCACTAGCCATAGTTGTACATTCTTTTTTATGTTTTCAGCTATAAATACTTGAATATTTTAACGAAATCTCATTAAATAGTATATTAGATATATCTTTCATGCAGTAATAACCCCTACTGCTGGCTATATCCTAAAATCTCAACAATAAACAAAATTAAAACATATTAAAAGAGCCTTTAAAACCTTGGAGGGAACCATTCATGCATACAATGCAAGAAGCCGTTAGACAAAGAATCGTAGCCCTTATGAATGAACACAATTATAGTATTTCTGAATTAGCACGTAGAGCTGATTTAACACAATCTACTGTAAATGACATTGTAAAAGGAAAAGTTAAAAACCCATCTATGCAAGCTATCTTCCAAATTGCTAAAGCATTTAATTTAACAATTGGTGAGTTCACTTCACACGAAGTATTTACTGAAATCGAAACACAACCAATGAAATCTAATCGTTAAGCTGCATAAGCTTATTATTTTTCACCTAATTAATTTCAAAAGCACTTTTAAAACAGGATCTATTGTTGATTCTGTTTTTTATTTTCACTAATTAAAATTCAAAACTTCTATGTTCATGATACCCCTATTTAATCATTCATGCTGTTAACTTAATAGCAGTATTACTGTACACATAAAAAACAAAATATAACTACTGGCCAAGTATTACACTTCGATATAGAAACAAAAGCACAAAAGATTCACTCTACTCCCCAGGGTGAAGGTCTTGTACCAAGACCTTCACGCCCTAAAACATAAATAATTACTCAAGCTATAAAACACTCGCCTAGAAAGAGACCCCCTGTAAATAGAAATATGTAAGGGCAGAGTGGAGTATTAAATTAACTAGGACTCCGAAGAATGTTGCTGAGTACCAACTGGTCAGTTTGATCAACTAATTTGTCTACCAAGTTTTCAAGATGGATACGGGCTGGTGATGCAATGCACTCTCTTACAAAATCATTTTGAATATGCTGAATATATTGTTTATAGGCGATTTTAGATTGCTGCATGCTAAATAAAACGTGTTTCATGAATAAAGAGACCGTAGACCAGCCTGTTTTGCTGAAGCGTCCTTTACCTGATACCGTTTTGATTAGTTTTGTTGATTGTTTAATTAACATATTTAACGTACTTGATGGAATTCCCACTGCATCACAGATTTCTTTTTGTGTACGCCAAATAAACGGCTCTGAATGGTTAAATTCAGCCGTAATGTAGTTAATAATATCTTCTTCCCACTCATCATAGTGGCTTCGCTCACGATCCTCACGGGCTTTTTTAAACTTATACCAACCCTTCCCCCCTAATTTCACTTCAAACGTACGATTAGGTACATAAGTAGCCAGTAATTCCTCAACGTATTCCTTAGCAGGACCTTGATATTTACCTGAATAAGCAGATTCAATGACAGCTGTTAAAGTTGGACCAGAAAGCGGATATTGTAAACGGTAATTAAACTCGTCTAAGAAATCCATTGTACGTTCCTTCGACCAACCCTCTTGAAGGCAGATTAAAGCTAGCGTAAATAACGTGTTATTACGCCCAATTTGCCCCTTCTTCCCTTTGATATCTACTGCATGGATTAACGCATTAAACCAGTCTGTATGCATTATTGAAACCTTTTGAGCACCAGGAGTAGGGACAACAAATAAAGGTCTTTCCATATCGTCGTCTTGACGCATAGACCAATTAATGAATTCAGACATTGAGTATGTTGTATCTAATTGGCTAAAAACGATATTAGATGGCTTTGGTACTCGGAAAAAGCCAAAATCATTGCAAAATAGGTCTGCTTCAACTGATTTTAAGCTACGTTTTAGATTGTCACTAATACGTTTTGCTACCTTCAGCCCTCTAAAGTCATTTTTATTTGAGATAAATAAAGGCTCGGCTAACACAAAATAGACCTGATAGCCTCGAGTAGTTGCCACAATTAATGTAGGTAAACCAATCGATTCCTCTAAGCAAGCCATTAAAATATCCTCACGTGAGTATTTATTTGTATCAATATCAACCACAAACGTATTGATCTGTAATAGATTACGTTCTTCAAAGCCTTGAATATAACGACGGGCTGAATCTTTATATGTATAAGTACGATAAATATTCGGTGTAAAGTGCGACAGCTCTGGTGCATCTTCAAGAATTGTTTCCTTTGAGGTAATAATGTATCCTTTTACACCGTGGTCTGTAAAATCTGCTTTTTTACGGACGGCAAAGATAGCCCCCTTCTTCGATAGCTTGTCTTGCTTCGCTGCCTCTACCTGCTTCGGTAGTGAAGCTTTAGATCCTGTTGGTTTATATTTTGTAATCCCCTGGTGTAATAGCACATCAAACAATTCTAGATGGTCTGCTTTATGTACAACCGCTGTCTGCATCTTGTTCACCTACTTCTCTCTAAATGTAATTAGAGTTAAGTATAGTAAACGGGTTTGGTCGAAAATGGGCTTCTCTAAGAGAAAAATAGACCAAAAACAGACCACCTCTCAGCCTTACTGCCACAAGGGGTTGAACCATTTTGTTAAAAATTGAATACTGACACTATTGGACGGAATTATAGACCACTTTAATTTAAAAATAGACCACTTGCTAAAACAGAAAATTAACTAAAATACTGATTTAATCATGTTTTCTAAAATAGACCATTTCAATTAGTGTGACTACTGGACGGAATTTTTTTAGTCGATTTGAAAATAAAGTATACCTAGTGGACGGAATTCCGGTCTATTTTGGTTCATAATTTCGTCCGCTGTTCATGGTATTTTTGACAAATCGCTTTATATCAACAAGTATTGTATGACTGTTGGACGAGAGAAAAATTTTAGTATGATTACTGGACGGAAAAACAGACCATTAAACAGACCGTTAGTATGAGCACTGGACATATATATAGACCATTACCATCATTTACGGACGAGATTTCACTATTATGTAATGAATGTAGACCATTACTAGCATCATTGGACGGAAAAATTAATTTTCGCACCAAAAACAGACCACTTTGTATGATTACCGGACGGAATTTAATATAAATTCATACAATCACACCTGTTTTTCCCTAAAAATCGGCAAAAGTAGACCGAATACTATCAAATATGGACGCAAATCGGTGAAATATCTTTAAAAAGTATTATATTTAGACCACAGTGGCTCATTTTATCGGTAGTATTTATTGCTGAAACGAAAAACGATAATACAAACCGTAGAATTGGTCTATTTTTAATGATTTTCTAAACCATTTTGGTATAATTGTATCAAAAAATTGTCTGTGAGGTGTTCTAGTTGAGCCTAAACCAATTACCAGAGCGTATGGTCATTAAACCACAGTGGTTGCCATTGGCCTTATATCAAGAAGCTATCAGCTTTTTCTCAAAATATAACACAGCTAAGCAGTGGCAAGTGGACGCAGAATGCTTATCAGAAGATCTTACTTACCAAGTATCACCTAGCTTTAAAGCCCTTTCTGAATGTGTATTCCATACATTGCTACAAGGTAGACCCGTTACAAAAGCTCTTTTAAGAGAAGCATTTGTTGATTATATAGATACGATTATTTATGAAGTTGAACCATTACTATTAGAAGAGGACCAAGTATCCAATAAAACAGAACAAAGTGGACCAGTGAATTCTGAAAACGAACCAATAGCAGACTTCCAGGTCGAACAATTAAGTTTATTAGAAGCAACAGAGGACGCCTTAGATAACGAGCGAATTTTTACTACACTAAATTCTCAGTATTTATTAATGCGTGATACCGTATCTTCAAGTAAAAAGTTTAATGAGAAGGAAGATGGTGTTTATGTGTCCGATATGATTGATGCTAAAGGTGAACTACGTGGTACAGCTCAACTTCGTAAAGATACAATTTCATTGCCTGATCAAGATCAAGAAAAGCTCTGGCTGTCTTTAGTGGAATCTACTATTAATGCATTTGATGAATTAACAGCGGATTTACTCGATATTATTTCGCATATGTGGGTCCTTCAGCAAAAAGATGAAGATGGCTATATAGATTTCCATAGTGATGAAGTATTAAAGCTTCGCCACGATAATCCTGGTAACAAGCCATTAATCATTCGAGAACGTGACCGCTTTAAAATTATGAAACGTGTAGCTGCATTATCTTCTATTTGGATTTCTATGCGTGAAAACGATATAAAAGTCGTAAATAAAGACAAAATCAAAGACGATGAGGAATATGATTTCACAACATTCCACCGTATGTTTGATATTAACAACGTAAAAGTAGCTTATGACAAAAAGACTGGCGAACCTAAAGGGATTTATGAGTTGAAAATTAAACCAGCCCCTATTCTTCGTACTTACTTTGATACGTCGTTACAAACATTCGTACCACTTGATTTAAAGATTATCCAATACAGCTACCATACACAGCGTGAATTAAAACGATTAGGCCGATATTTAAGCTATCAATGGAAGGTTCGTACCCTTTCACGTAACTTAAAACAACCATTTAAAGTGCGTACGTTGGTCGAGACATTGGACTTTCCTTCAAGCTATAACGGTGTATTAGTACGTGATAAGCTTGAACAAACATTAGATGATTTAACACACGATGGCATCATTGCTGAATGGTACTACCAAGAGCCTGTCGATGAATCTCGTGTTGGGAAAAGGGACTGGGTGAGAAAGTATTGGGGCGAGTTAAACTTAATCATTTTACCACCACAGGAAACAATTGAGGATAATCGCAAGAAGTACGGTCAAATGGCAGCTCTTCTTGAAAAAGAGCGAGCAAAGCAACAATTATTGGACTCGACCGTCACAATCGATTTAGAGCCTACTTCTACTGAAGCTAAATCCTTAAAAGACGTTCCATTGTCACCAGAGAGCGTTGCTGAACTAATTGATAAGCATAAGCTAAGTATTCGATCTGCTGCATCTGAAATTGGTATGTCACACAGTACACTATTACGTTATATCAATAAAGAGGCGAAACGCTCGAATAAAGCAAGTATGCAGAAGCTTCAGGATTGGTATGACGAGAAGAAAAGTATAAAAAAATAAATTTAGATAAAAATAAAAAGGGAAAAAGATATTTGTAGAAAAATATTCAGATTGTCGACAAAAGGCCTTCAGAATGAGACCATTCTGAAGGCCTTTTGTATTTTTAATATTTTTCGGGGTATTTTATAGTCTTATTTTAAGTAAAAGTACTCTTCGAGTATTCTAATTTAGACTATTTCTAGAGCTTGCCATGTCCAATTGGCAAGCTTTTTTAAATTCATAGCAGCAAAAGTAAGCATCGCTTGCATGGACAATTTTTTAATCCCACGTAGGGTTGTCCATCGCATACCATGCTTTTCTTTCGCATCTGCTTACAAAGGGGTAAAATTAGAGGAAATCGAACAGCTTGATTTTCGAGATGAACAGCTAATAACTCAAACAGGTTCAGTTAAAGTTGCTTCTAATAATTTGACGTTTGTACAAGCCTTCGAAATGGATTATTTACTAATGTTCGCATATGGAGATACATTTATCGGTAATTTTACTGATGATGTAGCCGCTTCAAATAAAAAAATATACACATTTTTACAAAAATGATAATTATGGTAATATATATAATAATGACATAAGTTTAAATTAATAAAATTAAAAGTGTATTACGGAAAAAATATTCAAACAAGGGCGTATCTTTCTATTCAACTCTTTATCATTAGAAAATACTCACAAATGTTTGAAGAAACGAGGTGGTATTTTGACTCATCAAAGTAACAAAACTAATCCCTTAAAAAAATATATTTTCATATACTTATTTATGTTAATTTTTGTATATTTGAGTGTAATGTTATGGAAATATATAGCTGGAGATGAAGTTACCTGGATTAAATCATTTATATTTATATTTATCATTTCAATTATCTATTTGTTACTAAAAATAATATCAAAAAAAAATTCGTCATAATAATATGATACCTGTGGATAGGATACTTGAAAAAGAAGGTGCTATTTACAGGTATTTTTTATATACTGGACTTTCAAGAGAAAAAGGTGAGGGGATTATTGGGATTTTAGCGCATTGTCAGCGAAAGTCAAAAACTCAGCACAAATAAGATATTTCAGCTTATTTCAGATACATTTGAACAGTTTCCATTCAATCGCATGGTGACTTATTTTTGTGTGCTCTAAAACGTGTCTCGTTTCGGGTTATTACAGCTATTTAAAGACTAAAGACGGGTGATGCGTGCAGCTAGATAACAGAAGGATTTAGAAGCGCGTGACCTCATCTTAAAGGGATATCGCTACGAAAACCATCAATAGGCTAATTATTCGAAATAAGCGTGTACAGCCCCATCCAAAAGCCTTTATCCATTCCGATCAAGGGGTTCATTATACAAGCCCTAAATTTCAGGCACCCCGGGAAAAAACAAAAGTTAGGTCAGTCGATGTCACTGTTGGGACAATGCGCTACAGGAATCGTTTTGCGGTCATTTTAAAGATGAAGTTGATTTTGATTCTGTGAAAATGTTAGATGAACTACGCGCGAAACTTGACCTATGGTCTACAACAACAATTACTGTTACCAATGAAATTAAAAAGGATGGCTCCTGTGCAATACAGGAACCATCTCATAACAGCGTAATCTTTTTTTAGTTTGTCCTTGACTTGGGTACCGCTTTATAATGACGACTTTTTTTAACTATTAAGCACCTATACATTTAATTTGTATCCATCCTAAACTCAATACTATCCCATGAATACCACCTTTAGCACCAGCTTTAATTATGTGCTTTGCAGCTTCTAACTCTTTTCCAGCCGCCAAAGCTTCAATTGCAGCAGTTAAACTTGCAACTCCTGTAATATCTTTCCAAGCAATTTTAATTTCATTAACAATACAATCATTGTAAGGACTGGAGTAAGAGTACGTAGATACTCTTTTCAAAGAGTTCAATGTCGTATTTTGTTGAGTACATACATTTATATTTTTATCTGAGTTATTAAAATCAATATAATCTTGAGGTATGTAACCTAATTCATTCTCTATTTTTTCTAAGTTAACTTTGGCATTTCCCAACTCATCTACTTCAATAGTCGATTTAACGAAATTCATTAATTCTAAAAATTCAGCTTCATCATATCCTTCAATTACATCCTTTTCTTGAGCATTTCCCATAGGAGCAAAAACAGTAAATACTAGTGTCAAAGTTAATATCCACGAAAACACTTTAAAAAATTTATTCATCTAAAATTATCCCCTTTTCATTTTTTATCTTATAATAGTATTGTACATCAATATAATTTGGAATTATATAACTTTTTATATCTAATTTTACATTTATGGAATGTATTTATTTATTAATTCAATCTATATTTACAATAAAATGGTAAATTGATGATAATACTTATTATAGAGATATCCGATTCAGTGGCTAATTCTTTAATCACCTTTAACGCATTATTATAGTAGTAATGCTCTGCTTCAAATCTTGTCCATTTAAATATTTCTTCTAAATAACTTCAAGATATTTTTCTTTTTGTTCATCTTAATTTAGAGCATTAATATCAACTGTCAATTTAAATATGAAATCTAAAAAATCTTGATCTCGTTTCAGATAGAACGGGATCTTGCACAACAATAGGAACCACTGTCGGATTGAATTTTTGTCTGTGTACGTGACTTACGCAGCCACTGATACATACTTTGAACGAGTACATTATTTTTTGCACACCAAGCGGCAACGCAATCGGGCGTGATTGTGGAATAAGCTCCAATTTTCTAATTCAATTAACATGTACTTAAATTCCACAAGGATTTATAACGTATACATAAATAAACCTAATAACGTTCCCAAATGAAAGTTTTGGGACACAATAAAACACTTAAAACGTTTTTATATCAATGTTTTAATTGTTTTTCTTTACTCCATTAATATACAGTTTTTTATACAAAAACGTTGAACACTATATACACCAAGGTTTTCAACGTTGTTCAAAAGAAACTTAAAAAGCTCAAGTTTTGAATAAAATCTTGCATACGTAGCCAATTCTTTAACGTTGTAAATCCGTATTTTTATGACGGTGCCCCTAGATAGAGTTTTTCGTATTGATTTGGGACAAAACGAGAATGGTTTAGTAAAACACTCAACATTTGACTGATTAAAACATATATCTATAGGGAACAATTATGTAGATACAATGTATATACATTTTACAAGTGAGGTGATATAATGAACGAAAAATACGAGGAGGAAGAAATTATGCCAGCATTAAAAGCACCGCTCGAAGAACTGATCGAAGAAGAAATCGTACATCCTGGTTCTACTGTACAAAAATGGGGTAATAGTTTAGCTGTTCGTCTCCCCAAAGATATTTTAAAGGAGGCTGGAATTGAACAAGGTACACGCGTTGAATTTAAACGTTTAAGCGATGGCAGTGTCGTACTTGTACCTATCAAAAAGAAACGTAAAAAGTATACGTTAGATGAGTTATTGGCACAATGTGTGCTTGAAAACCGTAGCGAAGAAGTAGATTTTGGTATCGAAGGTGAGGAATTAATCTAATGTCAATACAAGTGCCTGAACGTGGCGATTATGTTTATATAAATTTAAATCCACAAGCAGGAGTAGAAAAAGCTGGGCGACGTTCAGCCATCGTTTTATCTCCTAAAGCATTTAATCAAAAAACAGGCTTTGCTAGTATATGCCCTATTACAAATACAGTAAAGGACTGGCCGTTTCAGGTACATTTACCAGAGGGCGAATTTTTTACTGGCGCTGTAGAAACAGACCAAGTTAAAAATTTAGATTGGAAATCACGTAAAATACAAGTTGTTGCAAAAGCTGATGATGAAATTGTTGAGGAATGCTTAGCGAAAATAGAAACGTTTTTGTCTTATTAAAGAGCGTTTATTAATTTTATAATACAGATGAAAAAGCCTTCACAAACCCTTTTCGCCATTAATTTACATAAATAATTCAAAATAAAACAGAGAGCCGAATACAGCTCTCTATTTAACTTTTAAAACCTCAAATAAACGTAACCCCTTTCTAAATTTAGGATGGGGTTAAAATATAATTGTGTAATTTTCGTATAAGATACTTCACTATACTAAAAATTATATCAAAAAAGTCGTTTGAAAATCTAAGTTTTATTCAAAAATAGCGCCCTTTAATGGAATAACTACAAGAAGTTCTCAAATCTAAAATCACTTAATTCTTCTTTAACTAACGCACCCTTTAGTTTAAGTACAATTTTTCACAAACAATAAAATTTCACCTTGTGACAGCAAGTAATAATGTAAGAGAATATTATTAGTAGGCGATACCTACACGTGATTTTATATAATTGTTACTTTCAATCTGCTTATATGTAAATTCTGCTGTATCGGATACGTATATTTTTACTCCACCTACCGGTAAGAAATCACGTTCCACACGATATTCATCTAAACTTTCTCCATCTGGTAAATATGTAGGACATACAATAGTCCATTCGAGTGTTGATTGTTTAAGTAAATCGTAAACTTTATGATGTTCTTCTGCTGCACGGGTTGATTTACGCTTTGATTCACTTGATTGATAACGCAGTAAATTTGGGGTGGTTCTACTTTGTAGGATACCTGCAGTTCCTATAGTTATAATCCGTTGTATACCTTTGTTTTCCATTCCTTCTATAATGTGTGGCATACTTTCAGACAAAGTTGTTACTCCATCAGTATTTAGCGCACTAATAACTACATCAATTCCGTGCATTGCACGTACGATATCCTCTTTATTTAAAACATTACCTTGAATAATAGTTAAATTTTCATTATTTATTTGAATCTTCTCTGGCGTACGAACTACTGCAGTAACATGATGTCTGTCATGAAGAGCATAATTAACTATTTGACCTCCAACTCGACCAGTTGCACCTAAAATTAAAATATTCAAAAGTATAATCCTCCTTTTACGATACAAGTAATACACTACACTATAAATGCTATTATTTCGTCTTTTTTAACTCAGGTAGTATTACTTTAAGTATATAAATTCAAACTACTAAAATTTTAGAATAGAGAACTAATTTTCTTTAAAGAAGTAGCTATAGTGATAGGTAAGCCTTTGACGTTATCTCCAGCTTTTCCCTCACTTCACACCGTACGTGCGACTTTCACCGCATACGGCGTTCCAACTAACTCAATTTATTCAATTTTTATGTAAAGGCAAGATTTAATATAGTATTAGATTGCTACGTTTAGACATTGTTCACGCAATTTATTCAGTTTCTCTAGTTGCTTCTTATCTAAATTCAGTACTTTTAAAAGTACTTCAGACTGTAGACAAACTCGAAAATTTCGAGTTTGTCTACAGTCTTTTTTCTTTATAAAATAAAATTAAAAGATATTCTTGAAAATAAAATTAGCACTTACTACTAGAGGTGATAGATA